>NZ_AAWS01000040.1 GCF_000169175.1 Microscilla marina ATCC 23134 | reverse complement strand
CCGCTTTTTTTTCTTATTCTTTTTGTCTTGGGTATTTGTCGCTTGTATAGAGGGTGGGTTTTGTGTTTTTTTTTGTTGCATTTGTTACTTTATATTGTGGAACAATATCACCCTAAATTAAATGATTAAAAGATTTATAGTATTATTTTAAAAATTTATTTTTGTACTTGTCACACAATATAAAGTAACAAATGCAACAAAAAAAAACACAAAACCCACCCTCTATACAAGCGACAAATACCCAAGACAAAAAGAATAAGAAAAAAAAGCGGCAATTATCCAAGCCAAAGATTCTGAAGGAAAGTCTCTTCAACCTATTCAAAGCGAACAAGGAAAGTTACCAGTCATTCAAGCAAAACAACGTCCAATACAACGCAGCACTACTGCTAAAAATAACACCCCTATACAAGCTAAATTTGATGATTCTAAGCTTAATACAACCGATAAGCAAGCGTTTACAGACAAGATAGCTAATGTAAAACAGAAAAACTCTTATTTTGAAGTTATTCACGATAAACTATCTACTTCTGGCTTTACTTACTACCTATAAATGGGTGGTATCAAGTCAAGAGGTGGATTTATTCCAGGGAAACAAGGCGGCGGTACTATCGCATTTTATTCAACAGCTGCCCTCAATGATGACTATGCATTTATGGAAGAGTTTTTTCATGCCTACCAATCTGAGCATTATGGTTATGAAAACATGCTTAGGAATTGTTCAAAAATAAATTTACACTCTGAGAGGTGATTTATTGCCTTGATACTTCGTTATTTTTATTGCCCATAGCGCTGCTATGGGCGCAAAAAATAGCCTCGTCTCAAAACAAAACCTCTACCTCAAGAATGGTAATTTAATTTCTCACCATTCCTTAAAAAACCAGGGGCACAAAATATTCCGGGAGCATCTAATAAAGAATTTGAGGCACGTTTTTTCAAAGCACTCATCAGCATATTAGACGAAACAGGTGCTGGAGACTACCAGGACAAGAAGGTTTAATGAAGTTTATTTATGGCTTGTTAGATGATGGTCCAGACTTTTCGCTTGTTATGAACAAAACTAGTTTTACCCCTGAACAAAAAGCTGAGTATTTGCAACTCGTCGAAAACTTCAGAAAGTATTGGGAAACCCTTAATAAAAGGGATGGAAAAAATAATGTATATGATGACCCAAAAACCAATGAAGGTCCTGAAGCAACTTTTGATATTATTAGAAAAGTTTTAGAAAAGAAAAAATAACCCATGCGTCTACTCATTTTAGTTATCTTCTGCATCCAGTTTGTTAGGGCTACCAGCTTTGCCCAAACAACATCGGTAGGGAGTGAAAACCTGCCCGAAATACGCTTAAAGAACCCAACAAAAGTAGATCAAATCATTCACAAAGTATTGCCTAAAGATGTGTTCGAACAATTGCAGCTAGGCTAGGTACCTTGTTGCTTGTTACGTTTAAGCTAAAGCCCAAAGGGACAGTGCAATCTCTGCGTTTTATAGCCTTACCCTCCAAGCTTAAAGCACGCGATGCCTCCCAAACTATTGCTGATGAATACTTAAAGAAACTCCGCACTTGCTTTCGCAAAAAATTACGCTTTGTTATAGATGCCGCTTATAAAGATGACCGATTTATGAGCAGATCTTTTGCTATAAAGCCTCGCAATAAGCAGCGTAAATAAACTTTGGCAAAGTAATATGATCAGCAATCAAATGCAAATGGCTTGGAATTCAACCATAAGCATACACATTAGCAGTTTTAAGCCTTGTTTTGCTTGCTCAGAAACCACATTGTAAATGATCAAAGAAAGTAGAGATGCATTGAAATGCGCGCTAGGTGAGACACTTGAAACAACGAGGAGCATCAACGCAAGAGGTGACTCTGACTTTGTCATTTCTCATGAGGTTCACAAAGTTTATCAAACACCTCTATATAGTTTTTTAGGTAGTCTGCCAGTTCATTCTGAAGACTGTCTTGCAGATAATAAAAGCCATATTTAGTTCCATCTGAAGAACAATTCTCTGGTGATAGAACAAAGCTATTTCCATAAAAACCTGCTGAATCTTTTGTAGTATTTTGCACGAAACATATTTCATAATCAGTATCGTTCATAAAGCCTGCAAATGTAAAATGAGCAAAGTCTGAGGGTTTACCATTTGATAAGCCAAAATCCACAATAAATACTCTCCTCGTAAATGCTGTCTGGTGAGCTATTTTTAGTTGAGCAAATCTTTTTACAAATCCCTCTTCAGCAAATAATATGATCATTCCATCTAACGGGAAGTTTGTCCACTCCTCATCAAGTGTTATTATTTCGAGAATAGCAAAGGTATTGGTTGCTATGCTCTCAGCCAAAGCCTCATACTTTCGTGCCTTACATACAGAGACATACTCACCATCTTTTCTGCTTTGTAGGTTGGCTGGCTTTTGTGAAACTATGTATACTTTTTTCATAGGGCTTGTAATCTTTTGAAGTGTTTCATCCAAGCCTACTTTTGCTCTGGAATGAATTACATCAGAAGCCAGACCCTGTATATCATATTGTTTCGTTTTTATTTGCTCAAACGAGTGAATATATGCTGTCAAGTACTGTCCTAATTCTTTTACAATGTTTTCCTTAAAAGGATGAAGCTGGTAGTAATTATGATTATCAACAGTGCCGAAGCTTTTGTTTGCCACAAAACTATCTGCAACAAACCCTGGTGCGCTAAGTGAATTAATGCTTTTCTCAAGCACAAAATAGGACATATAATCGTGTCCCTGCATACTCCCTGCCAACGGCAAGCCTTGATAGTCTAATTCACTGAACACACCTCCAAAATCCACCAAAAAAATTTTCCTGAATGCTTCTAAAGGTAAAGTTTGGTCTAGTTTGCGTATTTTTTTTATAAAGTGATGTTCTGAAAAAATTATATATAAGCCATCAACAGGCAATTTTTCCCACTGCTTCTTCAGGTTTAGCATTTCGCAAGGTAAGCCAGTATATGTTGAAATAAGCTGGACAAATTGCTCATATTTCCTGTACTGACTAATGGAGCTAATCGGTTCACCTTCAAACTTAATTGTTCTGTCAGTAGCTTTTTGGGAAATCAAGTATATCTTTTTAATAATCATAGGTCAGGGGATTAACAGATAAAAAATGTGCGCATACTCTGTTACTTCTTTTACAAAAAACCTACCCTTATGACGTCCACTTAAGTATAATATCTCAGATAAAAAATCTATTTTATTAGACATCAGCTGCTCTATTGAAACGTCTAATGGTTGCCTTATTATAAAAGCATCAACTTCTTCTTCACTTAAATCATTTGCTTTTTGTATATCATTTGCAAGCTTGTCAAGAGCTGCACTATTAGTACCGACATTTGCAGAAACCACAAAACTGTTTTGAGTACCCAGGCCTACTTTCAAGATGCACTCTTGGCTTGTTTGCTCTCTGGTCACAACCCAAGTTAAGAGCTCAAGTAAACCTGATACTTTTACAAATACCTCTTTCAGCTTTCTTCTGGATAAATCCCTTACTTCTAATGCCTTATGTAACTCAGTCATTATCTGTTCAGGTTCAGGTTTGCTTAACTCAAATGTTTGGTTAAAAAATATACTAGAACTTATTTCCTCTTGTTTGTTCATGGTATTGTAATCTAAAATAAATTCTTTAATTCTTCCTCAAAATTTACTAATTTACCTTGCGAATATGATTCATAAATAATGCCTCCATCCTCCTCTAACTCTTCTTTTATAAGACCCCAAATTTCATATTGTACCAAAGCAATCATCTGACTATCTCGATACGAATCGGATGTAATTTTACTAGGGTAGTTAGCCCTTAATATTTCTAACCTTTGATTAGCTAACTGCCGTAATTTTTTGTTCATTCTATAGGTATAGGTTAAAGATTCCTTAATAAAGTCATAATCACTCATATCAAAGTTTTCTCCACTTGCTTTTTTCAACACAAACAACTGCTGTCCTTTTGCGCCATCAATTGTCACCATTCGTAATTCCTTCAATTTAACTTTAGCTGCGCTTGTGTAATCTCCTGTAGAAAAAGTGGTTCCTCGATAATCAGGAAATATTTGAAATTCAGCTGAAGGTGGATGATTATGGGTCATTGTAGCTCCTTCAAAACTTACTCCTTCTGGTTCAGTAAACCCAACAGTTGTTCTTTGATTACTTGTAAAATGATAAGCTTGTGCGCTTCCTCCTTTTTTGGTAAAAACATACGCATGTTCGTGAGGCTGATTAATTATCTTCTTTTCTGCATTTGTAATGTTTACATTTTCAAGGCCAACAAAGTAATTTAGAAGTACTTTTGCCCTTTCTACTAATTTATTAAATAACTCTTCCAATTTTTTTAGTTGAACACTACTCCTATTTGCTATATCCAATAAACCATTTTTTTGTACATCTTGCTTAAATTCATCAAAAGCATAATCTTCTGTTGGGTTTGTTTTTATTCGTTGGTTGATTAACTCTAACAATTTATTTTCTTTATTAATATCTTGATCAGAGTCCAGATTATGGTTCTGCTCTGAATCGATTGCCTTATCTTTAACAGTAAATATTATGTTATATCTAAAAGGTATAAAATCACCTTTTGTTAAACCATACTCACCCATTTTTCTAACAACTTCTGCCTTTAACCCTTCTTTGTCATTTAGCCCTTGTATATCAACTTTTGCGTCTAACTCTTTTCCAACTTGTTCTACCAAGGTTCTCACATATCCAAAGCTATGTGTAAACTGAAAAAGCTCATTTGGATCTAGGTTTGGGAATTTTTTCATCAAATAAGCTAATTCAAGGGCTGTCTCTGTATTAACCATATTTGAAATTTTTATGCCTTTCAAAGCATCAAAGTCGAAACCAGCCTTTTTTCCTTGTAAAACAGTAAAGAATGTTGAAGCAGGAAAGCCTTTACCTGGTACTAACTCAAGTTCTGGTGGAACAGATAAAAACTTAAAAGCATCTGGTACTGCTGCATACTTTAAATCAATAAATCCATCTTCCAAATCAAATACCCTATGTAAGTTAATTTGTTTTTCTCCATCTATGAAAAAAAACTCATTCAAATTTGCTATATCTAAATCATCTATTTCTTCTTGTATCTCTTCATCTATATCTAAATTTTTTTTATCGACTTTTAAAGGCAAATTACCTTCTTCAATATATTTATCTACCCCCTTATAATCAGAAATATGTTTTTGCTGCCGCTCAAATATAGCTCTCTCGATAGGGTTATTAGGGTCAAGACTCTTCAATACTTCCAGGCGAACATTTTCTTCCATCGCCACATACCCCACCCCCTTTGTATCTGCACTCACCGAATGGGCTACCTCCTCAAAATACTCAAGCTGCAAAAGTATAACCCCTAGTTCGGTTTCTATTTCAGGGGCCTGGGCAGGGTCAAACTTGCCGGCTTCAATTGCCTGAGCCCGCTGCATCAAAATGGCCGAGAGTTTCTCTATTTTTTGCTTAGACTCCCACAATGCCGTGCCAGGTTGGGGGATGCCATGCCAACCTATCGCTTTTTTGAATTGATCGCCCCAGGCACGCATTCTACCACTGAGGCCTTGGTAACGGCGCATATAATTGAGCGTGGCCAGGTGCTCTTGTGTGTGGGCTATGGTGGCATCGGGGCCCACCCTCAGCTGAACGGTGTCTATAGTAGTGAGGCTAAATACCCCAGCGTAAGTGCGAGTTTGGGTAGTATAATGGGCTTGTACAGTTTTGCCACTTATTTTGGGGTTGCCATACTCTACCTGAATGCCTACTTTGCCCTGCAACTCGCCCAAACCTTCTTCCAGGCGCTTTTTATGCGCCTCACGTTTGGTAAGTTCCTTGTAGAGAATTTCCAGCTCAGGGCTTTCTTCTATTTTTTGGGGCACCCTGGGAGCGGCTTGTATCTGGTAGGGAGTAGCCTTGCCTTTTTGCTTTGTCTCGGGCTGCAAATGATCTACCGTGGCAAGTAGTGCCAACGCCTTGGTATACGCCAGCTTGGCCTCGGTAGTCGTAGCCTGCATCTTTTTGGCTTGCAACTGTAGGGTAGTATCTGCCACAAAACCCTTGACAGATCCCGCGCTGCCAAAAAAAGCACAGATGGCAGCGGTTACCACCAGCTTTTCTCCTGCCTGGTCCAGGTTGGCACCAAATGTTTTGCGCAGGGCACTGGCAAAAGTGCCGTCTTTCATGAGGTTGTCCATCAGGTCACCTGCATACTCCTGAGTGGTTTCGGTGGCTACGTGTGCCCCATAACGAATGGCTACATTGTTGATAAAACTATTGATCACTATTTTATGGGCAGGTTTGTTTAGCAGCTTGAGCAATGGAAGCCTGCCCCCTACCAAACCCTGAATAATACCCTCGCCCAGCCCCGAATATTCGCTTTGACCCGCCAGCTTAAAAGCAATGCTGTTGACCAACGCCGCCCGGAGCACCCGGGTAGTGCGTTCACCCAAACGAAGGGTTTTTACCAAAGCGTTGCCCGCCCTGGCAATGGCGGGCAAAGTGCCTACTCCTTCGGTTATCAGAGTAGTAGCCATAATCTCAAGCATCACCGGAATACTCGTGCCAATGCCTGTGCCTATTTGTTCAGTAAGGCTTTGCTTAGCACGGCTTAGCTGTTTTTTGGTCAGTGCCAAGCCCTCATATTGCATGTTTTGCGCCATCGCCTGCGCAAAATCAGTATTGGTGCTATAGTCTGTCCAAAAAGTACTTTCGGCGAGCCCTTCTAGCAGCGATTTTGCAAAACCAGTGCGTTCGCTGCTCGCAAAGTCTTCGTTCAGAAAATAAGTTCTTGCGATCGCCCTAAAAGCCTTTTTTGCGTCTGATAACAGCTGTTTGTCGTATTTTACCAAGCCTCTTTCTGCGCTTTCGTCGTGCCTTTCGCCATAGCGTATACTAATTTTACTGTTTTTGTACCGAATGACATCGAGTGCCTGGGTCGACTTTTTGAGCCTTTGTTTGGTGTATCTATAGCGCAAATAATAGTCAGTGACCATGTCTTTGAGCTTGGTTTTAAAAGCCTTAGGGGGAGCACTGTTGTTGCCTTGACCACCAGCGGTGCCTCCCTGGGGCGAGTCAATCCTATAACCATTCACATAGTCATATATAGGTTGGTAGTGTTCTTTTCGGGCGCCATAAATGACTCCCTCCTGAAAGTTTATTTTATCAAGCAAAGCGTATAAGCCAGCTTCTTTAAACAATTGTTTCCAATTGGTTTTGCCCAATAGCTTTTCCAGACTCAACATTCTTCGCTGGATCAAACCTACGACCCCTTGGTGATAAAGCGCCATCAGTTGATCATTGGCTTGCCACACTACCTTATCAGTTTTGGTCAATATAGTTTTTGCCTCTGCTTTGGCAGCATTAAAAGCGTCTTCCCGCGATTTAAATAATTGCTTTTCCAGCGATTTGCCTTTTTTGCGCAAACTCCACTCGCTAAACCTCCGCAAAACTTCTTGTCGGGCATCATAGTCAAAGTTTACCTTGCCATTTACATCTAAAACAGACTGATAGTTGTGTTTTTTTCTTATCTCCTCTATGATCACCTTCAGGCGTTTATCCTGGAGTTTGGTGGGTAGCTCAAAAATCTTCCGGTACTTTGGGTTGTCAATCAACTCGCCAATGACCTGATACATCGCGTAGTTGGTCTCGGAGGCATATTGGGTGGTCACCGGGTCAACAATTCTCTCCTCTTTTTCAACCTCTTTTTTCGGCGTCAAGTCACGGTGTTCATAGCGATTGATCAAACCCAACACCTCAGTCGTCAGTTGGGCTACAAAAGGTTGTTTGCCTTTATAAGCCCCCTGTATAGTGGCCAGCCCTCTTTTGAGCTTGTGCATAAAAGCATTGGTTTGCCGATGGTCTGGGGCGGTGTTTGTCCCCCCGCTATTCTGGGTTTGCTTGTCCAGCATCCGGAGCAAAGGCACCTTTAAGTTGCCTTCAAGGTATTGCTTCATGGCATGCCGAATATCCCCCAGTGTTTTTACCAAACTTGGTTGGTTTACCTGGGCTATTTTTCCGGACACAATCAAATCAATGATGTTTTGGGCTGCCACAAACGGATCCCCTTCCCGGTTTTGATAGTGTACGCTATCAAGCGATTGGCACCCAACTTTAGCTCAGGGTCTTGTTGTACCAACTTCTGAGAAGTCAGTAGCTGTAAAGCTTGTAAAATACCATGCAGTAATTGGTTGGTTTTGCGGTTGTCAAAACGATGAGCCCCATAATTATTGCGTTGTTTCTCCAGGTGTGCCAAAAAGTCCCAAACACCTTCCTCTTTGCTTCCAACTTTTGCGCTTCCCTCTTCGCCCACTCCCAAAAACTGCCCAAATTCTTGCTTGAAACTCAACACAATTGCTTTGAGTTGGGCAAATGATAAAGCCTGAGGGGTGTTTTTTAAGTAATTGAGCAGTATCAAAGCAAACTCGTCTACAGTATGTGCTTTAATTGGGGAAATGGTCTTATGGTGAGGCTTGGTGGGCGTTCTTCTTACCAAAACCTTAGATGAAAGCACGCCAAAGGGGTCTTCACGCCGTTTGAGCAGCAATGGCATAGGCTTTTCCCCTCTGCGGGTCAATACCGCCCGTCCCTCTTCATTGGTGGGGAATTGATAGTTGGGGGTAGAAAGCAGCCTGGGTTTGCTGCCATCAGCTGAGGCAAGCCTGCTTACTTGCGAGGCAAACACCTTGGGTGGGTCACATTGCTTTTTGACGTAGGAGTGTTTCTTGCAACATCTTTAGTTTTATCCATGTTTGCCAGGGGTTGGTAAAATTGAAGATGCCTTCAAGTTAGGGTTTATTTTGTGTTTTCAAGAAATAATACCCCTAAATATAGTGTCATATTTGCAATTATAATAATTTACTCCAAATATTTTGTCTCTCTACTGAAAGCGCATTTTTGTAGAAGTTTTAAACCTTGTTTTGCTTGCTCAGCAACCGCATTTTAAATGCTCGTAGACAATAGACATGTGTTGCAAATGTGTGTTAGGTGGTAACTGCACCCCATCTAAACCTTCACATTCTTAAACCTTCCTATGTATACCAGCACACCGTTGCTATATACCTTAAATACCAACGGAAACTTTATACCTTTGCCTATATTTACATACTCCAGTTCATCGGCCAACACCTCATATTCACCACTTTGAGGGTTAGGCATACCAGTAGTTAATATTTTGCCACTCGCTGTTACAAATAAGTCCAGGCTATGAGTAGCATCTGCTGCTTTTACAATTGCCACCTTTTGATTTTGGTAAGTAGTTTCTTTGAGCCACTGCCACTGTACTTGTGGGTTGTTGAGCATGCCCAAAAAATTGTAAAAAAACACATTACCGAGTTTATCGGTTTCGTCTTTCGCCAAAAAACGTTTGTGTTTGCCTCTTCCCTCCCAGGCTTTGCCCTTTTTATAGTATTGTGTCACCTTTTTCCCTTTGCGGGTAAATGTTTTCCTGAGTCGCTTTCGCTTAAAATGTACCCATACCTGTTCCTTCAACCTGGCTTGCCCTGGCACCCCCATTTCTAAAGTATAACTCAGTTTACGTACTTTTTTCAAGGCTTTTTTACCTCCAAAAAACTGGATGACTTGTTGTTTAATGGCTTGCCCCTTTGGTAGACTTTGAGCAACCGTTGTGTTTGCCCATAACAAACATACCCATACTACTAAAGTTGTTTTTTTCATCGATTATTCCCTTATCTCTTTTGTTTACATCTACTCTTTTGATCGTTGGTGGCACCTTCAGAGAGTCACTACCAGGCATTAAAATAATTATATATTTTTTTATATGCCTAAAACCCTTAAATTCACACAAATCATCAGGGCAGCTTCACTATGGAACACAAAAAACGCTATAGCCACCTGGCGGGCAAAGAAAAAAATAAAAACGAACAAGCAAAAATTTCACCCGAAGAATTGCTAAAGCGCCTTGATTTTTATAAGAAAAAGTACGAAGACGAGCAAAAAGATACACCACCCGACACGCCTAAGCAAGCCCCTACCCCCAAGCAAAACGAAACCAGTACCACGCCCAAAGATAAGCCCCAAACTGAGCAGCAAGACCAAGACAATTGGTATACCCAACGCCTGGCTTGGTACCAAAAACGCTACGAAGACGAACAAAAACAACGACAATTGGACAAGGAGGCTAAAGACCCAGCCCCGGAAAAAGAGCCAAAGAAGGAAATAGAAAAAACGCTCGAACAAGACCTTAAACGCCCAAATAAGACTACTGAAACCCCTGAAGTGCCAGGGCTAAAAGACACTGGCTTGGACAAGGAAACGGTGGGTACGCCCTCCAAAAAAACCCAACCTGAGAAAAAAGACCGCGAGGTTACTATCAAATCTGCGACTCAGGTTTCGCCCAATGGCGATCAACCAAAAGAAAAAGAGGTGCCTACCCAAGAGCTAAAAGGCGAAAGTGGCAAACGCACCATAGATATTAGCCGCCCCGAACTCTACGGCAAAGAGCAGTTGGTGATAGGTAAGATGACCGAGGAAATGAGCACCTTTAAGGGCGAAAAAGAGGGGGCAACCCAAGAAGGGCTTACTAGCAACGAAAAAAAGACAGTACGAACCCGCGAAGCTGCCAAAAAGAAGGAAGCCGCGGGCACCAAGTCGCGCAAGGCACGCCAAGCCAAACAAGAAACGCCCCAAGACAAGCTCAACGACGGACGTAAAGCAGGCATAAAAACCCAGATGAACGCCCGCCCCAAAGAAAACTACCGCCAAGACATAGGCGGGGCACAGCAAAAGCTGGCGGAAGAGACCCAGAAAAACATACCGAGCACCAAAGAACAGCTCGAAGATGAGGCGTACATGGAAAAGTTTAACCAAAGTACCATCAAAAGTTTGGAGGGCTTTGGGCAAACCATAGAAGGTGCCGTGGGCGAGGTACGCAACAATCACCTGGTGCAAGAACCTACCGATGTAGACAGTCCTGACTCTGGCACGCCACTGCGCAACGAAGCTCCTATGCAAGCAACTCCTGTGGTAGACCCCAAGGCAATGGAAGTAAAAATCAACGATCAAGACATTGCCTCGATCAAACAGACCAAAGCCGATAGTGTCAATGTTTGGAAGGCAGAAGGCATAGGCGAAGGCGAGGAAATTAGTCGAAAGGATGTAGAAGGCGCCGAACCCCTGAAAGCAGCCGAGGCCGCTGACAAAGGCATAGCACAAGGCGCTACCCAAGGACCCGCCAACATAGAAAAAGCCGCCCAAAGCCACAATGCTACGATGGGGCGCCGCCTAAAAAGCAAGGAACAAACCAAGCGAGGCGACATGTGCAAAAACCGCGACGAGCAACTCAAGGCAAGCCGTGGGCTGCAAGACCATGCCAAGTCGCAATACGAAATGGAGCGCGCCAGGCTCACCACCGAAATGGACGCGGTGTATACCCGCACCCGCGACGCGGTAAACAAAAAGCTGAGCGACCTCGACACCGAAATAAAGCTGCGCTTTAAACGGGTAAAAGACAAGGCAATTGCGGCATTTTCGGAGAATGTAAATACCCGCTTGAGCAAGTTTCATAACGACCGCTACCTCAATACGGGTTGGAACCTGATACCAGGGGCGTTGGTGGTAAACCTGGTGCGCTATGCCTTTGAAGACACCAGCAACTTGCCCGAAGTAATTGCCATTTTTGAGGACGAACGCAAGAAATTTATTGCCACTATAGACCGCGAGGTAAAGCATATCTTGGGCTATGTAAAACGCGAAGTAACGGCATGCAAGGCGTTGATCAAACAAGCCCACAAAGACTTAGAGAAAATAGTGGCAAAGCAAGGCCCTGCCTTCAAGAAGGTAGCCGAGCGTGCCTACGCCGACATTAGCAAAAAACTACAACAGCTCGACCAAAAGGTAAACAAAAAAGCGGCTGAGCTGAAAAAATACCTGGACACTGCCCGCAAAAAGGCCATTGAGGAGGTAGACAAAAAAATAGCCGAAATAAAAGAACGCCTGAAGGGTTTGCTGCACAACCTGGCGAAGTTTCTGGTAGATGCCGCCTACAAGTTCTTTAAGTGGGTGCTCTCCAGCAGTGGGTTTAGCACCGAGCAAATAGACCAAATTATTAACCAAGGCAAACAGGTGCTCACCAAGATAGTGACCGATCCGATGGGCTTTTTCCAAAATATGGTCGATGCCGTGGGGCAGGGATTCAACAACTTTGTGGGCAACATTGGCAAACACCTCAAAAACGGTTTCTTTGCCTGGCTCACGGGGGCAATGGCAGGCACTGGCTTGAACCTGCCCCAACAATGGGATTTGAAGGGTATTTTTTCGGTGGTGCTACAGGTCATGGGGCTCGACTGGACGGTACTGCGCGCCCGCATTGCCAAAGAGGTGGGCGAAGAAAACCTGGCGCGCGCCGAAGAAGCCGGAGGCGCCGGACTGGAGCTATTGCAAGCCATCAAAGAGAAGGGTTTTGTGGAGGCAGTATGGGATATGCTGGCAGAAAAAGCCGAGGAGATCAAAACCACGGTGATCAACGAGATTCAGAACTGGTTGATTGTCTCGGTGGTAAAACAAGCCACCATTAAAATACTCTCGATGCTGAACCCCGCCGGGGCCATTGTGCAAGCCATTTTGATGATTTACGACTTTGCCATGTGGCTCATCAACAATTGGGAACGCATTGTGCAAATCATCCAAAACATTGTGTCATCGGTGGGCAAAATAGCCATGGGCATGTTGGGCGAAGCCGCCAAGTTTATCGAAGACACCTTAGCCAACTTTGTACCCCTCCTGCTCGACTTCCTCGCGCGCTTGCTCCGCTTGGGCAACGTAAGCGCCCGCATCAAAAAGATATTGATGCGATTGAAGAAGCCAGTGGATGAGTTGATGGCTAAAATCATGCGCTTTATCAAAAACAAGATCAAGGGCTTTGGGAAGAAGGGCAAGAAGAAGAAGGAGACCAAAGACCAGACAAAAAAGGACATGAAGAAGGATCAGGGCAAAGATGGGGTAACGGATGTGGATAGGAAGAGGCATAAGCAATATGGTGAAGAAATAAAAGCTGAGCTAAAAGAGAAAAGCAACAAGCCTACTTTTGAGGAGTTTTACAAAGAGAAAAAACGTAAGGCAAAAGCTCTTGAGAAAGAATATGGCAAGAAGACCAAACAAAAAATTAAAGTCAGCATTTCTTTAGAAACTTTAGAGAAAGCGAAAAAAGATCAAGACATTGATGCTCGAATCAGGATTGCTCCTAATACTTTTCAAGACTCAGAAAAAATACCATTTTTGTTAGCGCAGGCTGGTTCTGATTTAAAAAAGCAGATAGAGCTATTCAGTAAAGATGTATTTGACCCTAATTACTTAAGTATTTTAAGCGAGGATACAAACAGAGTAGCCAAAGGTGAAAAATTAGCAGGCATGCGCCCAAGGTATGCTAAGTTTAAAACAGAAGTTGATAAATTTTTAAAAAACTATGACGATGATATTAAACGAAATGCCAGTGCGACAAATAAAAAAGCAAATGAGTTCATAGAGAAGTTGAAAATTTTGGTAAGTGTCAAAGAAGTTACTTTAGATATTATACAAATGTATAAAACAACTACTCAATTGGGGCTAGTTCAGCCAGATAATAAAGGGATTCCTATAGCTCGCTCATTAGGGCAAAGAAACATGGCTTATTGTGATACTGATTTAAAGTGGAATGGACATAAGATTATCACTAAAAGGCAAACATTTTTATCAGTAAGCCAGAGAAATGATACTGATGCTATCCAAAAATCAATACAAACAACAAAAAAAATTGACCAAAAATCTATAAATCAAATAGCGAATTCTTCAGGGGCACAAAATAAGCAACAAGTAATAGCTGTATTACAACAATTGCAGAGGTTGGCAGCTAAATATAAAGATGTACAGGTGCTTATTCCTAAATTACAAGTAGAAAATCAGATCGATGACCCTTATATTGATAAAGACTCCAAAAACTTTAAAGGTAACCCAGTAAAAGTTACCGCTAGGGATAATAGAAGAGATGCTGAACGACGTATCTTTATAAACATCCATAATACAATAAAACAATATATAATTGCGTACTTTGAAAAATCATCCGTCAGCCAACTAAATATCGACCCAGTAAAAATGAAAGAAGTTAAAGCACAACTAGACGAAGAGCAAGATGAATTAATTAATAAGAGATTACTTAAGGTACCAACAAATAAACAAAAGCTTGCTCGAGGGAAAATGAAGGAGGCTTATAAAAAAAGTCGTGAAAAAGATATTAAAGCAAGAATTAAGGAATATTACTTTGATAGCCAAAAGCCGTATATCACAGGGGTTGTTCGTCTATCTTCACAAATGTCTCCTTGTGACCGCTGTCAAGCTGTTGCTAATTTATTAAATAATACTTTTCCAAATATCAAGGTATTAGTCAAACACGGAGTGAAATATGAAGGACATAAATAGCGGGTATTCATCCATTTTCAAAATTAAAAAAAATATAGAGTTTGTTTATGATGAACGTGAGTATCAAGGCTGCACCGAAGCAGAAATACAAGAACTAGAGGCTTTACATCCGTCAGGTTTATCCATTCCACAAATATTTAAAGATTTTTTGACCGTAGTTGGCAAAACAATAAGAGGCTTTACTTGGGCTCCAGGCTTTTTCTACAGTTTTATAATGTACGAAACTGAAATGTTAATTGCCCCTAAAGGTTTGTGGAACTATGAAAATGTGATACCTAAAGATGCGCTGATTTTTGAGGGTTTTGATGATTGTAGAAAGTTTATCCGTCTCAGTGAAGGTAATGATCCATCTGTTTATTTTGTAGAAGAAGGAGATAGTGAATATACCCTGGTGAGCAATAAGTTTTCTCAATATATCGAAGAGGTTTTTACGAAGTATAACTATAAGGATATTGGTTATACCCTATCTGTAGTGAAGAAAATAAATCATTTGAAAGCCTTAATTTTAGATACAAAAGAAGTATTGACAACACTGATGGCAATTACTAATAAGGAAACTCATTCTCTCATAGAAAGGGCATTAGATTGGTATGAAGACGCCTATCAAATAATCCAAAACTTATATCGTGGTAGAGGTTTAGAAGAAAACAAGGAGAAGTTAAACGATATTTTAGATATTTACTCTTATGTAGATGATATGAAAATTTCAGACGCACATAAGTATAAATTAGTTGAAAAAATTGGTGAAGTGATAGAGTATTTTCATCAAAATGCTTCTGATATTATTGTGCTGCAAAACAATTAATTTTAGTAATTATTACATAAATATAGCTAATTTCAAAAAAATAAAAGCGTAGGCGAAAGCTTACGCTTTTTTTATGACTTAACTATACCCGATTATCTGCTAAAGAAGATCATGCGCTTTATCAAAAACAAGATCAAGGGCTTTGGGAAGAAGGGCAAAAAGAAGAAGGAGACCAAAGACCAGACGAAGAAGGACATGAAGAAGGACCAGGGCAAAGATGGGGTGACGGATGTGGATAGGAAGAGGCATAGGGAAATTTTTGAGGAGATAAAAAAAGAACTTCAAAAACCCGAAAAGAAAAACAATACCTTTAGTAAATTTTATAAGTCTAAAACTCGTCGTGCTAAATTACTGGAAAAGAAGTATCAAAAGAAACTAAAGAAGGGTATAAAACTTAAAATAAGCTTTGGTACACTCGAGAAAGAGAAAAAAGATCAAGATATTGACTTTAGGGTAAAAATTGCTCCTAATAATATCGATGAGGAGTTCCCTGCCAACAATAATGGCAAAGGGGGAGGTAAGGGGATTAAATCTCCTGAAAAACTTCTTGAAGATTTTAAAAAGAAGTTTAAGGAAGAGCTTAAGAAAGATTATAAAGGTGCCGTTCAAGTGTTTGGGGGGGGTAACTAGACGTGAAGTGAAGAACAAGTATCGTCCAATATTTGATAAAGCTGAACCAAAGAAAAAGAAAAAAGTAGTTGTAATTACTTGGACTATTGACGAAAGTGATCCTTACTGGGTAAAACACCGAGCCTCATTGAGTTCGGCACGAGAGAAAGAGAAGATTTTTGGTAAATTAACTGGAGAAAACTCAGGAAAAAACCTTGGCTTAGGTTTAGAAGCTGAAATGCGCACTTTACCTACTGATATTGCCAAGTAGAGTTTGCTCGTGTGATAGATTCTCTTAATAAAGATACGAACATAGGAGCTGTTATTGTACAATCTCCTCCCCCTAAGGGATTAGAGAATATTGTAAAAAAATTAAATCCTAAAAAAGATTTAGATGCACTTTCGGGGGATAAGAAAAACAGGATGTTTCCTTACCCTGCTACCTCAGAAGGTATTGTTCGGATTGTAGAGCCTTTTGCAGAAGCTGGCAAAAAGATCGTAGTAGTAGGAGGTGGCGGTTTTATCGGCGAAGGGGTAATTACTATGCTCAAGGAAAAAGGCATCAAACCTCATATAATAGACCCACGGGTAATAGATGATCCTGGTTATCAAGGAAAGGATTTAGCATTGATGAAAAATTATGACATTATTATTTCTACCGTAGGCAAAGAGGGCTTAATAAAAGGAAAGGATTTGAAAGATGATCATACACTCATTGTTGATACAGGTTTTGTTCCTCTAGAAAATGTAGATAAACTCACCTCCAAAAATGTAAAAGGAGATGTAGACCCTACGGCAAAAAACAAAACAAAATTTGTAACCCCAGTACCTGGGGGAACAGGCCCTGTAGAAATGGCAGTGTTGATGGAGCGGGTAGCCAAGTTGTTTGGAATTGAAGTACCTTCTTGGAAGGTAGAGGCTGACGATATAGAAAACAAAGAGGATGGAGCAAGATTGAAACTTAAAGTTGTTTTTGATAAATAAAGTATTGATGGAAAATAAAAAAGTCATAATCTCTGAACAGGATGGTGTTCAGCACCTGAAAACTATTTTCAGATGGATGAACTCTGAGAGTATTCAGGAGCATTGCCTTTTACGACTATTTATCTGGAAAGACACACCAAAAGTGATTGTGGTAATATCAGAGCTCAAGAGTAACGCTGATGGTTCAGGGGTAGCATTAGGTTTTTATGGATTAAGCGAGATGATTATTGAAAGGTTTAGACGATATTTAGCAATAGATAAATGTGAAATAGAGTGGTTTCTACATTATGGTGGTTTTTCGGCTCATGAAAGTCTGGGCAATGAAATTTTGGAGAAAGTGATCCCTGAGATAGTACATGAGTTTGGTTTTGGAAAGCTTCCTGAAACAACCCGTATAAAATCAAACTTCTCAGAGTATTTGTCTGGAATAGAACTTGGCAAAATGCGTCCTATACTCAAAGAACTCAACTGGGAGTTACAAGATGGTTTTGGTGATCCTGAATGGGAATGAGTTTACCACCAAAATAAAAACCTTGTTCATTAATTTGGGCAAGGTTTTATTTTATGCCCAAGGTAATAACTTTGCCATCTGGCTCATCAACAATTGGGAACGCATTGTGCAAATCATCCAAAATATAGTGTCATCGGTAGGCAAAGTAGCCATGGGCATGTTGGGCGAAGCCGCCAAGTTTATCGAAGACACCTTAGCCAACTTTGTACCCCTCCTGCTCGACTTTTTGGCACGCTTGCTCCGCCTGGGCAACGTAAGTGCCCGCATCAAAAAGATATTGATGCGATTGAAGAAGCCAGTGGATGAGTTGATGGCTAAAATCATGCGCTTTATCAAAAACAAGATCAAGGGCTTTGGGAAGAAGGGCAAGAAGAAGAAGGAGACCAAAGACCAGACAAAAAAGGACATGAAGAAGGACCAGGGTCAGCTTTTACCTACAACTGGGAGCACATAGTACAGATTATCCAAAACATTGTATCGTCAGTGGGCAAAATAGCCAATGACATTTTAGACGAAGTCGCCTTCGTTTATAGCAAGCATACATCTAAAACCTCAAGCCTATGACCAAAATGTCATCCATTTGGCGGTGGTCGCCTTGCCACTGGCGTAGCTCATGGTACAACATCTCTTTTTGACGCTCCAGGTCAAATTGCTGAATGGTGAGTAAAAAACGCTTGAAGTTTTTGGTCATATATTTTCTATTATGCGGGCCGCCAAACTGATCGGCATAGCCATCAGACGCAATATAGATGGTATCACCGTTTTGCAACTCTATATCAATTTGGGTAAACTGCTTTTTCTTCTTTTTAGATTTAAAGTTTCCACCAATCGAAAAAGAATTCCCCTTGTATTCAAGCAGCTCACCCCGACGAACCAAATACATAGGACGGTAAGCTCCGGCAAAGCTCAGTTTTTTCTCATAAATATTAAGCGCAATCAACCCCAGGTCCATCCCATCACGCGATTTAGACTTTCCTTCTTGTTGGCGCAAAGCCTCGCTTACTCCGGCATCTAGCTTGGTCAAAATCTCATCGGGTCGTACTGCCCCCTGCTCAATTATGATTTTATTTAATTGAGAATATCCAATCAACGACATAAACGCGCCGGGCACCCCGTGCCCGGTACAGTCTACCGCTGCCACAAAGGTATGCTCGTTTTTTTCAGTCATCCAATAAAAATCGCCCGAAACAATGTCTTTGGGGTGGTACAATACAAAGTGCTGCAAAAACCCTTTCAACATATCGCTGCTAGGCAAAATAGCTTCTTGAATGCGTTGGGCGTATTCTATACTTGCCGTAATGTCTTTGTTTTTCTTTTCTAGTTCTTTTACCAGGCTGGCAATACGGTTGGCTTCTTCAAGCTCTTTTTCGGTTTTTTTACGTTCAGTAATGTCTCTTACCGACAACACCACCATAGTATCTTCGTTGTAGGTTACCCGGCGTGCCTGTAGTTCAATCGGAAACGTGTCACCGTCTTTACGCAAAGCCATCGTTTCGTGCACCGCACGTTTGTCTATAATAGATACTTGCTCTATTTCTACCCGGTACTCTGGGGCAATAAACATCAAATAGTTTTTGCCTTGCAGGTCGCTTACCTTATTATAGCCCAACATACGCGACAACACCGGATTGGCATCTTTTACGTCCAGGTTTTCTTCATTCAAAAACAGCAAACCTTCTTGAGTTACCTCTGCCAGCTTACGAAAACGTTCCTCAGTTTGCTGAATTGTCAACAAACTATTTTCGAGTTCTTTTTGGGCTTTTTGCGATTCTAGCAACAAGTGGTTGATCTGAGTCTGACTACGCAAGGCATTGAGGTTTGCCCCAATGGTTTCGCTCAAGCGACGTAGTACCTCTAGGTGACGCTCTTCAAAAGCCTCAATACTGGTAAGCTCCAGCACACCACAAAGTACCTCATTGTAGATCAAAGGCAGGATAAAAATATTTTTCGGGTAAATTTCAGAAGTTCCCGAAAGGGTCTCAAAATGACTGCTTTCTATGTTTTGTACATAAATGGCTTCACGGCTTTTGGCTACTTGCCCTACCATTGTTTCGCCCAGTTCGAGCTGTTGCCTTACATCATAAAAATCTTTCGACACGGCGTGTCCTCCCGTAGCAAGCAAACGTTGTTGCTCTTCGTCAAAGGCATAAATAACTGCCTGAAGCCCATTGACAAAGGGCACCAGATGAGTAAGCAAGTGGTCGCTCCAACTATACAAATCCTGGTTGTTTTTCCAGTTCATGACCGCCGAGAAATGACTCACTGAGTTATCGAAAAAACGGGCAGTTTCCAGCTTTTCGTTCAAACTTATAATTTCTGAGGCCTCTTCTAGCTCTCGGTTTTTCAGCTTTAGTTCGTCGTGCGCCGAGGTCAGCTCCATTTGGGTACGCAACAGGTTGTTATTGATCTCGGTCAGTACCTCAGAGTTTTGCCGGGCACGCTCTTCTTCTTCTTTGAGCGAATCGTAAGCTTGTTCCAATTCTTGATTTTTTTGCTGCGATTGACTGGTGGCTTTTTGGATACCATCGAGGTACAACTGCAAGCGACGTACTACAGGTTGAAATATTTGAAACTCTTGTAAAATGAGGGTAAGAAAGGCAATCAACAGCAAACCTATTTGAATGTTGTGCAAACGACGGATAGACGTTTTAGCCTCTTGGTCATATTGGTTGGCTATAGCATCCATTTGTCTGATATAGTCATCTTCGTTGAGCAAAATAAACTGTACAGCGCGTTTGATGAGCAATCGATTGATTCGTTTTTTTAAGATGAGGGCATCCAAACGGTCGCAAGCATGGCGCAAAGGCTGGTAATACTTATCAGTTTGCTGATACATTGCCCGTATACTATCACTGTTTTGTACCATTGCTCCTTGGGTAGAGTCGCCATAGTGTAGCTCTGCCTGACGCACCTTCCACACCTTGAGCATTTTCTGAAATAACTCTACCTTATCTTTACAATCGCGGGCACTATTGCAATGCTGAATGAGCAACGCTGTTTTGGCAATTTGTTCACTCAGTAAACGCTGCTTGCCTACATCATTGATCTGTTGGGTATATTTCGATTGATCTCTCAATTCATAACTAATCAACAAATAACTGGTGAAAAACACGAGCGCAGTAATAGCAAGGGCAAAACGATAACGCTGGGTAAAATGCCGGGTGGGTTTAGGGTCGGTTTTTATTACATCCGATACTTCATTTATTTGGGCATGTTCCCCATTAGAAGGCAAGGCATTTTGTGTGGAACCATTGGCTTGCACTGGTTTTTCGTGCTTGTCCACTTCACTGTTTATGTTATTCGAGGAAGAGTTCTCCAAAAGACTTTGCTATTAGTTGGGCGATATATTGTGATAAGTAGCTACACGCCATTGGATGCCAATATACATCGGAGCAATGAGCTACAAGAAATCATACGCTTAAAATCTGCCACACCTGTTTGTTAGGTGTAGGACACCTACACAAAAATAAATGCAGTAGGTGCTAAAATCAAATATAGCCAGCTATCCTTTTATTCACAAGTGAGTGGTTTTATATTTTTGGGTGGGTAACGGCAGGCTACTTACTGTATGTAGCATTTAGTCTTGTAAATGAGCTGGCAACAAGTCGCTCATATCTTCCCCTTTAAGGCGCATAGCTACTCTGCATTTGTATACGCCCTCTTGTGCTTGTGACTGTAACACCACAAATTGCCCTCCGGCAGCTTTGGCAATGGTTCGGTCAAAACTCATCATTTTATAACAAGCCTCTACATCGCCCGACCCCTGCAAAGGGCAAGGAGTATGAATTTCGGCATATACCGTACGGGCATCTATTTTGGTAATGGGCACATGCTTCATGCTCGGAAAACCTTGTTGCCATTTCATTCCCAGTTTACCGGGCGAATCAGTTTTTTGAATATTTTTGGCAATAATACGGCTCCATGCCAGTAAATGGTTGAGGGTGTACCCCAAGAAGTTAAGAAATTTATACCGAAACAAAAATGCCTGTACAACAAGCATTGTTTTAACAGCATATTTGGTGAGTGTTTTTTTGAACTGGGTCATAATGCCGGGAAAGTGGATGGTGTTTAAGTCGTATGAGTTACAATATACACAATCTGTGGTTTTATCAAAAATACTTAAGAGCTACTACAACCTCAAGCCCTTAAATACCGATGCATATTTAAACGCTGCTCTACAAACTTTCACAGTTTTATTGCGTTGATTTTTAATGATTTATAAAGTTCGCAGATGAAGTCCTGTGCTCAATCAAGACCAATTTTAAGAATGCCTCACCTGCTATTCGGCATTCAAAAAACACCTGTTTTTAACTTTAATATCAGAAAACTAAAGGGTAATTTTGTAACTCACAAAAAGGCGAAATGATTTTAACTATATATACCGATGGGGCTTGCCACCCACCCAGCCAAACAGGTGCTTGGGCAGCGCTAATATTTGCTGCCAACAACGAAGAAGACACCCTATTGCAAGGCATTGTAACCCATACTACCCACCAACGCATGGAGTTGACTGCTGCAATAGAGGCTTTGTATTATGCGGAGAAAAAAGCAATGCCTCTCTCTACAGTGGCGTTGTATACCGACAGCCAGTATGTAGCAGATTTACCTACCCGACGCAAGAAAATTGTGCAAGGAAATTTTATTACTAAAAAAGGTAACTTGAGGCAAAATACTGATTTACTCCAGGTTTTTTTTGGTTTACTGGATCGGGTTGAGGTAGAACTATACAAAGTAAAAGCCCACCAAAAACAGGGTGACTTACCCAACCACAACCGCAGGGTAGACAAGTGGGTACGTAAAGTATTAAGAGAACATTTGAGAAGTTAAACCAATCTAACTTAACTTAGTCTCCTCCTTCAAAACAACAAACCACTCAATAAACTAAAGTTATTGAGTGGTTCTGATTTTCTTTCTTCTTTGATAAACTAAATTATTATTTACTAGCGATACTCAGGGCGTGGCGGTGGATTTAGCGGATCGTCTACCCTACCCCTTTTCAATTTACTTTCTTGTAACATTTTACTTTGTGATTTTAATTAATAAAAAAACTACGTCTGCTGGTTAAGACAGATCGCAAGCTTCTGAAGCGTGCTCATTGCACTTGATTTGCCTCAGTGAAAGAAGATACTTTAATATATAGTAAGCTATACATTAAAAGGGTTGAACAAGAAGTTTGTAATGATTTATAGAATTATTTTTATAAAATGCGGGGTTGAAAAAGCTTTGATCACTGCACAACAAATGTTTTTTGATAAGGCAAAGATAAGACATTTGTACCGCAGAAACGGAGAGATGTAAGTTTAACTGGTTTATTCTATACAGGAGCTTTTTAAGGTGGTTTTCTTGCATCAAATGCGTATGTTTAGATCAATGGCTGGATTATATGAAGGCAAAGTGTTACTTTTACCATTGCATTTTATGCTTTTTTTATGTTAAACCCTATGTGTTATCACAGTGGGTGACAACAAAACAATCATCAAACATAGCAGTGGGTATGAAAAAACACTTAATAGTTGTGTGTCTGTTGGGAATGTATTGCTATGCATTTGCTCAGCAAAAAGCCAGGGTTGACTCATTGAAAAAGGTACTTGCTACCAAGTTGTCGCATAAACAAAGAGTAGATACTTATAACCAGCTTGCCCGAAATCTGCAAAAATCTGATACCACTCAAGCTGCCCTTTATTACACCAAAGCAGTTCGCCTGGCCACTCAACACGCCTATGCTAAAGGCTTGGCAAACGCCCATTACCTCAAAGGTTGGGCACACCTTGCAAAACAAC
Source organism: Microscilla marina ATCC 23134 (assembly GCF_000169175.1). Classification (NCBI taxonomy): domain Bacteria; kingdom Pseudomonadati; phylum Bacteroidota; class Cytophagia; order Cytophagales; family Microscillaceae; genus Microscilla; species Microscilla marina. The sequence goes on along the minus strand of NZ_AAWS01000040.1, from coordinate 63,202 downwards.
GCTATACCCAAGCTGAGATATTGATGAACAAAGCCCTGCAAGTGGCACGTAAAGCTCAAAACAAAGCCAGCGAAATGAAAGCATATCAGGGTTTGGCGGCGGTGTATTTTTACAAAGAATCGCCCAAAGAGGCTGAAGCATACTGCCAACAAATAATAGCACTTGCTCAAGAGCTCAAAAAGCCTCAGGTAATTCTATCTACCCGGTTTAATATGGCACTGCTTTACGACCAACTGAAGATTTATGACAAAGCTTTGAGCTATTATACCCAATGCTTAAAGCTAAGCCAACAGTTAAAAGACACCCAAACCACCATGGAGGTGTATGCTTGCCTGGCCGAAATGTACCAAACCAAAAGTGACTATGACAAAGCATTGGAGAGCTATCAAAAGGCATTGGCAATGCAGCAAAAGTCGAGAGATAGTATGGGGGTGGCCAATACATATAACAATGTGGGAATGGTGTACAGCAGTAAAGGCAACTACAAACAGGCTTTTGCCATGTATTTTAAAGCATTGGCTATTCAGGAGAAGCTCAAGCCAACCCGCGACAATAAAGAAAGACTCGCCAATACAATCAACAATATAGGGGTGTTGTATTATGAACAAAAAGATTATCCAAAGGCTAAAGAGTATTATGAACGCAACCTAAAGATTAGTCTGGAGAACAAAAATGAGGAATCTATAGCAACTGCTTACAATAACCTGGCGTTGGTTTTTGAGCATACCCATCAATACCCACAGGCCGAAGCTTATTACAAGAAGTGTATACAGTTGGGCAAAAAAATTGACTACCAACAAATTTTAGGGTGGGCTTACAACGGAATGGCTATCATACGGCAAAAAGCCGGGCAATATGCCAAAGCCGAAAAATGGGTCAATCAGGCGATTGATATACGAAAAAAACTGGGAATGAGTGAAGACCTGACCCAGAGTTACAATACCTTGGGCAAAAATTATTTGCTGCAAAAGCAATACAACAAGGCGATGACTTATTACCAAAAAGCGGCCGATATTGGTAAAAAAATAGGCAACCTGCTCAATTACAAAGATGCGCTCAAAGGGCTGAGCATTTGCCTGGAAGCGGTGGGCAAACCTGCCAGGGCACTGGCCAACTACAGGCTGTACCACCAAATATCAGATAGTTTGATTAATACAGAAAATATAAGAAAAATAGCTTACCTGGCAGCTACAATTGATTTTAAGAAAGAAAAAACAGCCCTGAAGCTTTCCAGACAAAAAGAACGGGCCGTGTTTGCTAAAGATACCAGGCAAAGAAAGTATACCCAGCGCATTACTTATATGAGCTTAGGGGTTGCCCTCATGCTGGTAGTGGTGTTATGGCTGTTTTACTTTAGCAAACAAAAAAGTAACCGTGCACTGACCCTGCTCAATAAACAAATATCGGATGCCAATGAAAGAATTATACAAGAAACCAATGCTCGCAGGGATACTGAAAAAGAGAAGTTGCAAAGCGAGGTAAAACTCAAAAACCAGCAATTGGCTTCACAAACATTGCATATGCTACAGAAAAACCAGATTCTTAACGATTTGAAAACGCTGGTGGGTGAAGTTCGCAAACAGAAAGATTTGAATGATGCCAAGGCTAAGTTTTCGCGCCTGGCAAACCTGATTGATCACGGCATTAACCTGGACAAAGACTGGGAGGGTTTTCAACGTATATTTGAGCAACTCCACCCTGAGTTTTACGCCAACCTCAAAAACAGCTATCCAGTACTTACCTCCAACGACCTGCACTTGTGTGCTTTGCTTAAACTCAATCTGAGTTCGCGCGAAATTTCTGACTTGCTGGGCATTGCCCAGGAAAGCCTCAAGGTAAAACGGTACCGCTTGCGCCAAAAAATGGGGTTAGACTCTGATAAAAATCTCAATGAGTTTATTCTGACTTTTGACGCAATTTAGCGGCATTTTCAACGCAATATTTTTTAAACACAACTACCCATCTACTTGTAACAAAGGTAATACTACTTGACTTTGTTTTTTTTGAGTGTGTTCTTGTACTTTTTGTGGGGTATAAAACTGATAAATCTGGTTGAGTTCAACCAACCAGTCCTGAGTAATATACTCAGGGGTATGCAGTTTTTTGAGTCCACTATAAGTCACTATCAGATTTGCTTCAGGGTTGGTGCTCAACTTAAGCGTCAGTGGACGAGTAGCATCGTACAGGTGGGTTTCTAAAACCTGCTCAAACACCTTTTGCAATGCTTTGGAAGGTAACAAATACTGAAGCATAGCAGGCGCCAATTGATGGTGCCACTTGAGCATTGCAGGGTTTTTAATATTTATAAGGTCAATGTAAATATTGACAAACTCAAGTTCTTCGGCCAACGTAATTAATTCTTTTTCGCTGTTGGTAATATTGTATCGATAAAATAGAGACAGTTTTTTGATAAATTTTTCTGATAAATCAGGGTCTTGGTGCACCAGCTGAATCAAGGCTTCAAGGCTGGCAAACCAAAACCGGGGATGAATCTGATTTTTGAGGGTTTGTAGTTGGTTCGCCACTGTTTCTTTGTGCAATTGCTCTGCCTTGAGTTGCGCCACGTGAAAATCCCGAAAAAAACGCCAGCCAAAATACACAATATTCAACAATACCGCCGTAAACCCAAAAGTAGAGTACACCCTTACCTTTTTGATCACTACCGAATGAGCTACATCCTCAAATTCTTGAAAATGCCTCAAGGTGTTGAGCGTAAAACCAGGCAATGTTGCATCAGCCAAGGTAATCAACCCTATCATAGCCCCCAGGCTGAACAATCCTTGAACAATTGCCCGTTGCTTAAACTTATGCTCAATAAGCAGCCACTGGTCTAACCACACCGCCACTGCCCATATAGTTTCTACAAATATTCCCATCATAAGCAGGGCATACAAATGATCGGGAATGTGGTAGTTTTGTTGAACAAAATCAAAACTATCGTGAATAAATATGCTGACAAAGTAAGCCAGATTACCCGCCAACAAAGCCAACAGCAAGCGGTGCTTACGCAAGTATGGGTTCAAACGACTCATGAGGCAACAGGCTTTAAAAGTGGCAACTTGACCATAAACAAGACTAGAGTTTTGGATACCTCTACCTTTATATCGGTAAAAAAAACATACCGACTCAAAATATTGTTGAGCCCTATATGCAGCGAAGCTTCGGGCTGCTGCCGAACCTGTAGGTTATTTTGCACCAGCAAAAAATCGCCTTGAGTAGCAATATGCACTCTTAAAGGACGATCTTTAGAAATTTCGTTGTGTTTGATGGCATTTTCTACCAACATTTGCAGCGTAAGCGGAGGAATCATGTGGGGAGCTTTGGCAGGGTCTATGGCCATATTTACCTTTAGGTTGCGCCCATAACGTACTTGTAACAAGTAACAATAAGCCTTGGTAAACTCTAGCTCCTGCTGAAGCGAAATCAAATCGCGGTGGCTGTTTTGGAGTACATAATGAAAAATGTCTGAAAGCTTGCGGATAAAAACCTCTGATTGTTGGGCATCTTTGTGCACCATTGTAGACAAGGCATTGAGGCTATTAAACAAAAAATGAGGACTAATCTGGCTCTTAAGCACCGAAAACTGAGACTGTAGCTGTTGTCGTTCAATACGTTTTGTTTCCAGCAGGGTTTGCTGAAGGCGGGTAAAATAATAGGCGGCAAAACCTCCGGTGTTGTAAGTGCTCACAATGAGCAAAATAGCTATAGCCCCCGAAGTACCCCGGTTGTTGTACCAATCGGTAAAAATAGGCAATAAGGCAAGTCCTTCGGTTTGGGCAAAATGACCAAACATAGCCACATAAACAATAAAGACAGGTATCAACAACGCAAACACAATGAGTAAATGGCTGACAAACTGTACACTAAAAAATCGAATCAAATGATTCTTGCGATCAATGCGCTGCATCAGGTATTGGTTAAAGTAAACCAAAAGCGGATAAAAAAATGCGCCCAATAAAACGCTCAATAAGGTAATGTCCCACTCTTTTATGATGTCTGGCATACGCCCTTCGTTGTTGAACAAAATATACGCCCTCACGATCAACCCTAAAGCGGCTCCTATACTTATATGATAAACTTTCTCTTTCACCTGTCATCCTTTTCTTATAAATATAACAAAGCCTTGGACTTTTGCCAATAGTTAACCCTTGAGCAAGGATTTTAAACACTCGAACAGGTATAATCAGGGGCTCAAAGAAAATGAAAGTAAGGTTTTTTTGTAAAATAAGGGATGAGATAGCAATAACATTTTAGGGAGCGTTCAAAAAATTGTGTCTAAAAATTTTAACCCGCTGATTATCAGTATTTATTTTTCAAAAAGCACAATTAAATGAACGCTCCCGCACTTTATCTTTACATGATCCCATTCTTAAGTAGGTGGCATACGCAAAAAGCCTGATCATCTTCACGACGACCAAGCTTTTCATTTGTGTATTGTTAGCACAGATTATTGTTTCTTTACAGGTATGTTTACCTTTAATTTGTCCCAATAAAGGTGAATAACTGCTCCTTGCTTTTCACCTTCTTTTATATCAATAGTAAAACGTTCGGCCACACTGTCGGTATTACTGGCAGACACTTTTACCCTGGTTACATCCTTTTCTTTGTCATATTGGGTGCCCCAGCTTCGTTGCCCCCAGAAAGTACGGTTGCCACTATTTAAAATAATAGTCCACTCGTTTTCGGTAGGTATCGAAAACAACGCATAAGACCCCGCGTTTACCTTGGTATTGCCTACAGTTACATCTTTATTAAAGGTTACTTCGGTTATTTCGTTCGCTCCGGTTCTCCATACTTTGCCATAAGGCACAATATTTCCAAAAATTACTCGGTTCTTTTTAGACGGCTGGCAATATTTTATGTTAATTTTAAGCCCATTTTTGCTGTAGTTTGCGGTGGCATCAGGACTATAACGCTTGGTATAACTGCGTATACCCCAAAAAGCCATCACGAGTACTACTACAATGCCTAAAAGAATAATGAGTACTTTCTTCATAAGTAAAATTTGGTATATATAAAAAAGCTTGTTTTTTTCACAAGATTACTTAATGTCTTGGAAACCTGCTATTTATTTGACTGATTTGTCGTAACTAGAACATCCAAAATTAGTGAAAAGTTTAATAAAAAGAGCAATTATTGTATGTTATTGAAAAGTTAAATGGCTTCTGCTTTTCGGGCAGCCTGTAGCTTGGCTTTATGATATTCTCTCAGTTTTTGTAAGCCATGCATTGTACAAAGCCCCTTGAGGTAAGGCAATAACATACTGTTGTACAAAGGCTCGTAGTTTTGTTTATACTTGCCCTGAAGGTCTTTATGCTCTATCATGGCTCTTATCAACAACACTATAGTATCTACTGCCAACTCTACGTCAAGGTTTTTATGAAAAAGTCCTTGCTTAATTCCCCTCATCATCAAGCCTTTGGTATACTTAAAGTCAAAGTAACTCTCGGTTTCCCATATCTCAGGATAATAAAAGGCAATGTCATTGAAATATGCCGGATCTATCTGGACTACCTCACCCAAAAAGGCATCATGAATGCTGATAATAGCATCCAGTACATTTTCATCCTTTTCGTCAATAATGCGTTGCGCCATTTCACTCATTTGGTACTTGTGCAACCTAATACAGGTAAGCACCAGCCCGGTTTTGCCGTCAAACATTTTATAAAGTGTTTTGCTGGATACGTTCAAAGCTTGTGTTACCTCGCTCATGGTCACGTTTTTGATCCCTTTTTGCAAAAATAAGTGTAATGTTTTCTCGATGTATAATTGCTTTTTATCCATAATTAAAATACCCGTTAGGGTTTAAAAGGTGTGAATACACAAAATTAGGAAAATATATTGAAAGGAATATTTTATTTAGACAGGTTGTTTTTTTATCCTCCCACGGCGCCTTACTCCTCCCCTACTGGTGGCAATAAAAAAAGCTTATTTTTTACCCAAAATATCCGTTCATAACCATCAATAGAGTATTAAATAGTAAGTATCTAATTATTTGGAGAAATGCTATACATTTAACTCAAAAACACCCCTATGAACATTAATACCGAATATTGTTTGAAATATTGCAGTATTTGTCATCATCAAAAGATTGACTTTCAGCAAGGAATAGTATGTGGGTTGACTGACAAAAAACCCAATTTTCATGAAACTTGTGATCATTTTGTAAAAGCCGAGCATAAAACAGAAAAAGATGGACAAAAATACCTCAAAAATGTAGTAAAAAGTCAAATGGTAGGCGCAAGTACACGGTTTGTACACAGTTTTATAGATCCTATTGTTGTAGGAATGCTCATCACTGGCATCCTCCAATTTATACCTAATAGCATTGCCAATGCACTTTTTAATCAATTAAATATCATTGATCTATATTTACTTATTTACGGGGCAATATTAGGTTATTATATTTTGATGGAAGGATTTTTGGGTAAAACTGTAGCAAAAGCACTCTCAAAAACAAAAGTAGTGGATATGGAAGGTAACCACCCAGGGTGGTCAAAAATCATCATACGTTCTTTATGTCGCCTCATCCCTTTTAATGCCTTATCATTCCTTGGCAGTGACGCTTCGGGTTGGCACAATAAAATATCAGGTACCAGAGTTGTTCACGATTACGAAAACTAGTAAAACCACACCAGATGTATAAAAACAACCCTTATCTATATTACACCGGATAAGGGTTGTTTTTTGGATATATTCAGGGGAAGGATGCTACTTTTTCGCTACCTTTGGCTACACAATGATCATTTAATTACCAATACGTCTTATGCTAGAAACCGAAGAACGCGCTTTGCTGGAGTTTTGCCTGGGTACTAAAATTACCCAACTGGAATTTTGCAATTTTAGGGCACCACAACAAGCCCCTCAGATAGAAGAGTACCATTCTTTTCTTGCCTTTAACTTTGGCTGCAAAATCACGGTAAATGATGAGTTGTCAGTGATTGTAAGCCATTGGGAAGATGATTTGGGTGACCCTTACCGGGCAAAAGTGTGGAACTACGACGATTTTAATAAAGAGGCGCTGTATGAAAAGAAAGTAAACTTTATTGAACCCTGGAGTCAATTGATAGGCGAAACAATCAAAAGTTACGAAATACTCAACTACGCCTCGTCTTACAACCGACATGGGCAACACGACGCGCATGATGTTACCTGGGGAGTATTATTTACCCTTGATCACCATCAATTATTAGCGGCAGCTCTTAGCAGTAGTGACCCCTTGCAGCAAGGTGCTCAACCCACACTATTGGTAAGTCAAAACGCTGATTTTATAGCAGCTCAACAAAAACGTTTTAAAAACTTTGTGAGTAGTTAGTAGGCAAGCTTTAAGCGACAAGTGCGCCCTGTTCTACAATTAGCTACTACAGCCTCAGTCGATGCAGATCGGTGCTACTCCCTATTCCATAGGTAACTAATAAATTCATAGTACACTTACCTTCAATGAGTTATGAATTAATTAGAAGGTAAAAGCGATAAGTGCACCCTGTTTAATTGCGGTAAGCCATACATTAGGTTCGCAAGCAACTAACAAGTCGAGCTCAGGGCAATCTTATTTTCAGCCAATCATAAGTCAACAATTTTTTAGCATCGCCTGCCAACTATGCCATACTAAAACAACACCTGTACTTGCGGCAATAGCTCCACAATCCGGGCTTTTTCAGTTTTATTAAACATATTGTTGGTAAGCTCTAGCCGCTCAAGTTTCTTGAGCTCTATAAACCAATCTGGCAGCATTCTTAAGCCATTGCCCCCCAAATGCATGACCTTTATATTTTTAAAATTACGCAGTTCTTCAGGTATTTTTTTTATGTAAAAACCCGTCAACTCCAGCGTTTGATCTTGTGTTCGTGCTTCTATAGCCAGTTTTGCTACCTCGCCTCCTTGCTTAAAACACAGCTCAAAAGCCACCCGTTGCAATCGGTTAAAATAATAGTAACGATTGGGCTCATTCTTAAAGAATTTAAGGGCTGATATCGCCAGCCTTTTTTGATCAATGAGCGGCTCTTCGTGCAAAGCCCGCAAAATATTGACCATTGCTTTGCGCGAATGTTTTCGAATAACCGCCCTAAACTCTTCGCTGGTATAACGCTCCAGTACTTTTTTTGCCGCCTGACTGGGTGGGTAGCTTTTCTTAAGCGACAATATCACAATGTCATACACCAAGTCGTTGGGTATGCCCCCCTCCATCATCATTGTAAGCCCTAAAATCACATTTTGTGGGTCGCTATTTTGCAATAAATCTTCCAGACTGTCTGAAGAGCTTTGCCCTTCGGTGGCTTGCATTAAGTAAGGTACTTCGTTTTTTTGCAAAAAAACCCTCAGCTGTTGAGGCAATACCCATACCGGGTCGAGCGCCAGTGCCTTGTCTAGTTTTTCGCCTGGTTCGGTACCCAACACCACGTGGGTAGTAATATCTTGCAGCGTACGCGAAGTTTGTACGCCTTGTTTTTTAAGTTGTTGGTATGTTTTATTGATGGGTAAACCCTTGTTTTTGCCAATAATCGTCACAACTGTCTGAGGATGCCTCAGGCTATCTGTTTTGTCGGTAAAGTGATGCTCCAACGCCACCAAGGCATTTTCTCTGACTACACTTTGGGGGGTATTGAGGGCAGGCAATAAGCTGTGAGGTGGCACCTGTGCCAGGTAGTCTTTGTCATTGACCAAAAGTGCCAAACTTATTTTTTTAAAAGTTTCGGTCGATTTATTTTCTTTAAGTAGTTTGAGTAATTTATTGATTGGTTTGCCGCTTTTGGCTTCGGTAGATTTTGCCAGTAGCGTTTTGGTTGTTTCTATAGAGTGCAATTCGGGCAGGTTTACAATATCAAGCGGTAGTTTGTCAATCCGGTTGTTTGACACATTGAGGTATTGCAACTGGCGAAGCTTGAATACTTCTTCAGGGAAAGAATCCAACCCACAACTTTTAAGATTGAGGTGAACAATGGGGGCGTGCACAAACTTACGAAGCTCTTTGGACACATCCATTTGCTTGTTTTGTTCCAAAATCAAGGCTTTGAGCAGGGGCAAATCACCAGCCACAAAAGGCAACGAATCGAACCGACCATTGCACAGGTTGAGCCATTCGAGTTGGGTTAGGCTTCTGATAGCGTTGGGCAGGTCTTGAATATAGTTATTGTATAGTTCCAGCTTTTGAAGCGATTTCAGGTTACCAATGTCATTGGGTAGGAACAGGGGTTTGCCATTGTAATAGTAATTGGTAAGTAGTAGCGTATGCAGTTTGCTTAACCCACATATTGCCTCCATCGACTTTGCCGACAGGTTGTTGTAATACAAACAAAGGGATTCCAGGTTTTGTAAACTATTGGGTAGCCCGGCAAGCATCTGAATGTCGGCATATATATGTAATGACTTTAGCCGGGGCAAGGTAAATATCGAATCAGGAAAGTGTTGATAAGGATTGTTAAACAGGTTTGCTACTATTTTGAGAGACTCTAGTTGGGGCAGTTTTTCAAACTCATTGGGAAAATAGTCCATCCCATAACCTTCAAAATGCAAGTGTTTGATATTGGGAAGGTCAAATATAAACTGAGGAAACTTGTTGTAACGCCCATAGAAAACTACTTTTTCCAGCTGGGTAAATTGTTTAAAGGCCAGAGGCACTTTATAGTTATAGCCGTTGACCTCCAGTATTTTTAGGTGCTCACAGGCAAGCACTTGTTCTGATATTTCGTTGCCATATTTACAATTTATTTCAAGATGGGTGACATCCAGTGGGTTTGCGAGCGCTTTTTCAATATCAGTATATTTTGCCATGAGTGTATTGTATTGTTGCTTTAGATGACTAAATGTAATTAAATGAAAGCTAAAATTTCAGGCTTACTCTCAATCATTTACTCCTGAAATGTTAAATAAGTGTAAATATTTATATGTTTTTACATTAAATGTTTTTGTATTAAATGTTTTCACCTACATTTGTATCATACTTTTAATCAACAAGAAATCAAAAACAACCGGGCAACCGGAATTTATAAACACTCAAACACTTAATAACAATGGCTAACACAGGAAACTGGGCAATAGACCCAATGCACTCAGAAATTCAATTTAAAGTAAAACACCTTGTCATCTCAACTGTTACAGGAAGTTTTCAGAAGTTTGACGGAAAAATTGTAGTAAATAACGAAGATTTTTCAGATAGCCAAGTCAGCTTTTCGGCAGATATAGACAGCATCGTTACCAATAATAAGCAACGTGATGAGCACTTGAAATCAGACGATTTTTTTAGTGCTGAAAAATTTCCAAAACTCACATTTGAAAGTACTTCATTTACTAAAATAGACGACGAAAATTATCGCCTCACTGGCAACCTTACCATTCGTGATGTAACCAAAGAGGTACACCTGGACGTGGAGTATGGCGGAGTGGCCGAAGATTTTTATGGCAATGTTAAATCAGGTTTTACCCTGTTAGGTAAACTTAGCCGCAAAGAATTTGGCCTACAATGGAACGGCATAACCGAAGCTGGCAAAGTAGTAGTAGGCGATACCATCAAACTAATAGCCAGTGTGCAGTTTGCCAAAGTAAAGCAAGAAGTGGAAGCTTAACGGTAATGTAAAAAATATAAAGACCATAGGGTTGATGTATGCCTAAAAATATGTTAACTTTATGGTCTTTTACAAGAGTTGTAGCAACTTTTACCGTAGTCACACTTAAATTTGGTTTTACATGAAACTAGAAAAAGAAATTCATCAGGCAAAGTTTAAAGATCCATTTCAAAAATTGGTAGTTAACCTTATTTATTCGGGCAACTGGGTAAACTTTAACACCAACAAACTACTGAAAGAGCACAAACTCACCCCACAGCAATTCAACGTATTGCGTATTCTCAGAGGACAACACCCCAAACCTGTACCCATATTTACTATTACTGAACGTATGCTCGACAAAATGTCGAACGCATCGCGTTTGGTAGAAAAACTCAGACAAAAAGGCTTGGTAGCAAGAAGCGAATGTGGCAATGATCGCCGCCGGGTAGATGTGGTGATTACCGGGGAAGGCATCCAAAAACTTGAAGAAATGAACAAGTTGGTGACTACCTTCAACCAAAACTTAAGTGCCAATCTAAGCGAAAAAGAAGCCATTACGCTCAACGATTTGCTGGACAAAATGCGGGGAGACGACGAAGAAGAGGGGTAGCAAAGCAGTATGACTACCCTTCGTGCCGTACCATTCAGTGAGTGTACCAAAGGTGTTGCCTGACGCCAAGCTACCTGAATTTTTGCACAAATACTTTCATCCCCTTTTGGCGATACCAGGGAACCATCTCTGTTTTTACAGAAGCAAGGCTATAAGGAGCATATAAACCCATAAATACTTTGTATGCCCCTCCTTTGTACTGTATATATAAGATGGTGTCCTTGTCGTATTTTAGGTATTGCTGGACATTTACCTGGTTCAAACTTTTAAAAGCACCCATTTGTAGCCCATATTTTACATCTTTACCAGTGCTATGCCCCAGCTGAAAACCTCCATCACTCCATATTCGGGCGTCTTTATAACCTCTTTTTTTTACTTCTGCCAATATACGGTCAGCCGTAGATTTGCCCACATACCTACCTAACAATATGCGGTGTTTTGTGGGTAGTTCGGGAGTCTCTTGCGAAATAATGTAAGTAAAAAACTCCCCCAGGTCTTGAAGGTTTTTATAATTTTTCCAATAACTTTTTACCGGTTTTTGGTTACTCACCAACGCTACCTCTATCTGATAAATATAGTCATATTCACTCTCTTGAATGCTTTGTGCCTTAAGTAAGGCTGTATTTGCCAGGCATAATAAGCATATAATAGTCGTAATTGTTTTGGTTTTCATAAAATAATAGGTGTTAGTTTGAGTCAACACTAACGAATTTTGTCCATCACCGGCTGATTGTTGTTACCTTTGTTTACTCCAAGGGCATAAGACGCTAAGATTAATCAAATTGAAGGTTATGAAAAAACTCATTGTATGCACATTTTTATTGGGATTATGGGCTTGTTTGTCAGACACTGAAAAATACGCCTTGTTTGACCGAAATAAATTTGCCGACCATATCCTGACAGTACCTATAGACAAAGTACCAACCCTCGATAAATTTAATCAAACATATTGGGCAAAAAACTCATTAAAAGTGCATACTGTAATACTTATTCCTTACGATTTCGCTAACCAACGTTTTGGCAACGCAGCAACCCCCACCGTGATCCCCTTAAGTGCCCTGTCGTGGTCAGCCTCTTTGCACCGAACCAGCCTGGAGCTCTACCCCGATGCCCAAGGTAAAGTGTACAATCAACACAAGGAACTACTGAGCAATACAGCCATAAAAAAAATGTTTCAAGCCCATTTGCTCAATCGTGGCAAAAACCCAAAACTGGCAGAGTCGCCCCAAAAAGCCTGGGTAGACATATTTATGCTCCCTCAACAGCCTTTGCATAGCATAGCACCTTTGCTGGGTGTGTTGGCAGAAGCATACACCGAAACATTGGCCAGCACGCCCAACCTGGCTCCTGGCATGATCAAACACTTGCTTTATCTCAGAAAACGGATACAAATAAAAAAGAATAATTAATTATCGGAAATGAGTCATTACATCAATTTTTTCTGGAACCTGGCCCCACTCCTTCCAGTGATTGTCTTGCTTAGCTTGGGAACCTGGTTACTCAAAAACCACCCCTTATTTAGCAGGTTCAATAGGGTGCCAATAATCTATGGAGCCATCATTGGTTTCACCATACTAAACACTATTTATCACTTGGATGGCATAGAACAAGATGATTGTTTTATCACGCATAACCCAAACAGACCTTGGGAAGAAATATTCTTTGGGCTCACTGCGATTGCTTTGTTAAGTCTGGGCTATTTTGCCAAATGGCGTCGCTTACAAATCAGTGCACTCATGCTAGAATTACTATTGTACACTGGCAAGGTATATTATTTCAATAGTGATTATATAGGCGGTTTTGGAATTTCAGCAACTGCCATCAGTTACGATTTTATCACCTTATTTTTACGCTTAACCCTTATTCAACAGCTCAACCAGGTAAAAATCAAAACGCTTTGGGTGCTGATCACTACTTTGGTGATTATTTATTTTAACTTGATGTTTTTGGTGTATCAAGCTTATTAATTAAGCACCCCCAACCTCATGTAGTACACCAACCGTACTACAACCTACCTTGTGTTGGCATACTCCACAAGGTTAATCCATCGCCAATAGTACTACTACCAATGCAAATGCTCTCTTTTTATTTTTTTCCCGGAAAAAGTCGGATAAAACGAATATACAGGTATGTTTATTGTTCTGCTATTTATTGAAAATATACAAATAACCACTTAGTACTAGACACATAGGTAAAATTACTGTTTTTGTTATACAATCAGGGTAAATGTTCTATATTAAAACCTAAATCCATCACATTCGTTAAAAAAAATAGTTTTATATAAAACAATATTCCAATAACTAAGCAGCAACTTATGAGTTAATTGATTACTAAATTCACTAAATATCACAACAATGAAGTACCAATATCGCAGCCTTTTATTATTGATGGTTATGGGGTACTTGGCAAGTTGTACACCCAAATATATCCCTCGTAGTAAAAAAGACTTAAAGGACAATTTGTCCCGAAGTATGGTTAAATTTGACTATCACAAGGAAACCTTTGAGGGAACAAGCAAACCGCTTCAATTACTTGCCTTTAACGACACCACTCAACTGGTAAGCCATGACATTACCAGTGAGCTAGAAAAATTGATTGATTATGGTCCGGAGCAAAAGTATACGTTTTACCGCAAGCAAAAATTCAGCGGTTACCGTATTCAAATCTACCGGGGACGCAGCAGATCGGAGGCTTACCGGGTACGTCGACGTTCTTATCAGCTTTTTCCGCATTTAAAGCCTTACATGGAGTATAAGGAGCCTTCTTACCGAATAAAAGTAGGAGACTTTGTACATGCTCCTGAATATACAGAGGTATTGGATGAGTTGAAAAAAGAATTTCCTTTGGCAACTATAGTACCTGCCATTGTAAGAGTAACCATTGAATATAACGTAAAATATCGTAGTAGCCCTATAAGATGGGACTAAAGGATACAAGCAAGCAACTCGATTGCGAGGGGTTCAAATAAGGCGGGAGTGCCATTATTTGAACCCTTTTCTTATTTTTACTGCTCAAAAAATAGCTAATTTCTTGACTCTTGGCGTTAAAAACGGGAACTTCGTTTTATTAGGGAGTTTGCAATAAATAGTCTCCCAAGTTTTGGTGAATGGTTTTGATCAAAGACTAGGCGCATTTTAAGGACATAGCAGCGCTACGACCGAAAAATGCAACGAAGTATTTGGACAAAAAAATCGCTAGAAATGGGTAGCTTATTTTTTGTATGCTCCCTTAAACCTATACCACATTTTTTATGACGCTGCGTGTTTTAATTGTTTTATGCCTGTTCATTTCTCCTCATTTATTTTCTCAAAAACTCCCCCTTATCAACGCCTTGGCATTGCGTAATGGTGCCCATGTAGTCACTACCAATCAGTCTTTGGGACAGGCAAACTCCCCCAGGGTGCCCGCAGGTACTCCTGAAGCCCTCATTGATGAAGACCTCAAAAATGGTTGGACATCGCCCTTGGGTGCCCCTCGCCTGAAGAGTTTTGTGTTTGAACTATCAGATGCTTTTTTGCTTAAGCAAATAGGTTTTAACAATGAACAAGCTACTCCACAGCAACGCAATCGCAGTGTAAAAAAGATCCGCATTGAGTTTTCAAATGAAGCCCATAACCGAGGGTTTCATATAGAATATACCCTTATTCTGGAAGCCAACTCTCCCATACGACTCATGGGCATTCAAAACGTAAAGGCGCGCTGGATACGTATAACCATACTCTCAAACTATGGACACCCTCGCTTTACCCGTTTCAATGAGATACAAGCCTGGGGTGTACACGCCAACACTTCCCCGGCTGTAGACCTCACTGGCACCTGGCAAACCCCTAAAGGCCCTATGTCGCTTTTGCAAAAAGGTCGTAAAGTGACTGGGTGTTATCCCCAAAACAAAGGAAGTGTAGTCAATGGAATGATCAAAGGCAGGCAATTGAGTTTTGACTGGAGCGAGGCTGGCACCCAAAAATTTGGTAAAGCAACATTGGTGATCAATCAAACGCAAAACCGCTTATATGGTATTTGGAGCGAAGGGCAACTTGCCAACCCTTATGGGCATTGGGTTTTTATAAAAAAATCGGATACTGCTACCAATTGCTCTGATAGACAACGTGAAGGGCAGGCGCAGATAAAAAAAGAATAGTTGGATGGCTTGCAAAGTAGCAATGGTATTCATTGGCTAAAGTACTTCCTTTATTTTGCTCCATACCAGCACTGGTTCGAAACCACGGGCAATGGCATAGCGCGCTAATTTTTGCTTACGAACGTAATCGTTGGCTCCGGTCACCCCAGGGTATTTTTTTGTCAATATACCTTCCAGGGTTTGCTGGTAGTCTTCTTCTTCTATCTCCTTCATACCACTACGAATGCAATAATCAGATATTTGCTTTAGTTTAAGCGCTTGTTTTATTTTCACCCTGCCCCATTTCTTTACTCGAAACTTGCTACCAGCAAATATTTTGGCGAAACGTTCTTCATTGATAAAGTTTTCTTCTATCAAGTCACAAATCAGGTTTTCCACATCATCTTGGCTAAGCCCAAAACTATACAGTTTATCCCTTACCTCTTGCTGGGCGCGTTCTTGGTAAGCACAAAAATTACATATCTTCGTAAAAGCTTCTTTTCTAGTCAACGTTAACCTATTGTATTTTGAATAAATGAGTCATACCTCCCCTCAAGGGATTTTTTGTTACCAACTTATAATAAAGTGTTGATGATGAATGTATTAAATAAGCAAAAAAAGCACATTTTAGCAAGTGCTACCTACATGTTTGTGCTGCTTATAAGCACATTGAGCCAAGCGACTGCCCAGTCAAACCCACCCCAAACATTGCCTGTGCCCCCCAATACTGTTTGGCTTCAGGATAGCTTGTTTATAGACAAAACCGAGATGGCCAATATTCATTGGGCAGAATATTTACAGTTTATACGCAAAGAAGTTGCTCAAAAACGGTTAACACCAGCTTTTTATCAAACCCAAACTCCTGATACCAACATCACTGTTATCAATGGGGTAAACCGCCTTCACCACCCCGCCTATCGTTGGCAACCAGTAGTAGGTATCGGTTATGAGCAAGCCCTGCGTTTTTGCGAGTGGAGGTCTATAGTGGCCTCTCAGGTATACAATCGGGCAAACCCTGCCCCCCAAGGTTTGTATTGGCAGTTTACCTACCGTTTGCCTACAATCAAAGAGTGGGAAAAAGCTGCTGCTGGAGAGTTAGATGTTTCATTGTATCCTTATGGGCTTACCCGCTTGTTTGCTATAACTACTAAAAAACCCGTAATGATGCACCCTCCTGCGCCGTTGATCAATTACCGTGACCATAAAACCAAGTTGTTTGCGCTTAAAAAAGTAGAAAGTTATGCACCCAATGGTTTGGGTATCTATCAGATGATTGGCAACGTAGCAGAAATGACCGCTACCAAAGGTATTGCCAAAGGGGGTAGTTGGCGACACCGCAAAGCTGCTTGCAAAATAAGAAAATCGCAACGCTACTTTGTCCCTGACAATTGGGTAGGGTTTAGGTGTGTGTGTGAGGTAAAACTGGTAGACAAAGCCAAACACAGCACGCGTGAAACAGAAGTGAAGTGAGTGGTGTTGTGGTAGGCAAAATCACGCATTATATATAACAATCTGACCTTTAGGTCAAAAATATGTTTGAGTGAAAGTAGCAAAAAAGCCCTTTTCAGAAAACGAAAAGGGCTTTTTTATATGCAAAAATAGTATGGTTACTTAATGATCTTTCATAAATAAGATCACTTACTCGTAATCTTCTCAAAGCTGTCGACAATGGTATATATTTTTTTCATCTTGGCAGAAATTCCCTTGTTACCTTTCCAGTGAAACTTGGCGAGTAGTCGGGTACTGCCTCGGTCGTCTTTGAGGGCTACAATGACAAAGTATTGGGTTTCTTTGCCTTTAAACTGGGTAAATACAAGGTATTGGGCAAAACCACGTTTAATGCCTCGATCTTGCTCATTGAGTACAATGTTTTTGCCTAAGTCTTTCATAGCAACCAAGGCTTGTTTGGTAATTAGCTGAGTACTTGCTCCCCCGTTTTTCCAGGGCACTACTTCTAGTTGAAGACCTTCACTGTTGGCAAGCATTTTTTCATCGGTGATTTTACTCACTTTCCAATCAGGGTTAAACCTTACCAAAAGTTTATGTTTTTTCCAGGGATAATCATAGTTGGTTACTTGTCCGGTGTTAGTTTGTGCGGTTAGTAAAAAGGGGAAGCTCAACATTACTACAAGCGCCCCTATAGATTTTGTTTGTAACATTTAGTATAAAAATAAATTGATGTACCTTATTTACGTTGAGAGTTACAAAAGTATTTGATTTTGAGCATATTTATTACTTTTAGGGTATTTTTCAACAGCAAGCTTGTGTAGGCACTAGATGCCAACCCTTGGTCATTATTATACCAATACAACAAATATAGAAGCGATTTTAGACAAATTGTTGGCCAGCAAATGACCCCTGATGTATCATTCAAATTATTTTTTTTTAGGCGTGTTGTCATTTTTTTGCTCTAGGGGCATTGTTACAAGTGAATAGACAATATATATTTCCTTCAGCACAGTATCTATTTTCTAACAACTAGCAATGCACAACACCTTCAACATCAATATTAAGCTAATGCATTTTTCAAACAGCATGGAAAAGTTTCTTTTCTATGCTTTTTTTATGTTTACCCACCCCAACAATTTCAACTATACCTTTGTTACCCCAACAATTTTACTCAATAAACAAAAGAATTTGATCTAACAACTCTACTCACTCATTATCAGCTGCTAACTACTTATCGAAAAAAAGAACCTATTTATTCAAAAAAGCCTATAAGTATATAAGGCTAGTACTCTAGCTTCTAAGTAGGTAAGGGGTTGCTTGATTTTTAGCCCCTTCAAAATTCACCAGTTTTTCAGTTGTTCAACATTACTATTATGGAAATACTCATCAAAGACAAGTTTAACGATATTCTCTTTGACCAGAAATTATCGTTACACTACAACACCAACAAGTCTGACACGTTTGATATGAGCGAAAGCGAATTCAGGGAAATGTTACTTAAGTGGAGAGCTTCGGTCTTTGAAACTAAACCTCGCCTGGTTTTGGTCGATAACCGAGAGTTTCAATACCCTATTTCTCCCGAAATACAACTCTGGATGGTAGAACACATAAGTACTCCAGTATTGGAAATGCCTGGCGTAGACAAATTTTGCTTTGTAATGCCTGAGGAGTTTATTTCTCATCTCTCGATCACCCAATTTACCGAAGAAGCCAATAATGTCATAGAAAAAAATCACATCAGGTATTTTGGTAGTCTGACAGAGGCAATGGCTTGGCTTAAAGAGTAAGCTAAGGAACATGTTCGCCCCGTAAACGGGATTTCGGGCATAGCCCTCAACAATAACCCCGATAAGAAATCGGGACTTTGAAGCTGTCCGGTTTAGAATAAATTAGCTTCGCAGAGCTTGAACTTCGTTCTGCGGTTCTCATTACTGCCTTTTGTTATTTTTATTGTCCGTGGTACCGTCCCACGGTCTGGCTCAACATCCCCCGGATGTTGCCTTGCCCGCAAAAACCGATGGCTAAAGCTTCGCTTTGCCGAGCTCTGCCAAAGGCTAAATGCCGCAGTCAGCTTTGAGTCTTTAACCAAAATCTGGACACCTATTTTGAACACGTTCCTAAGTATCGTCATGCCCTTCACTACCTGACTTAGTCGAGTGCAAGGGCACATCCCAACAGCATGCATAGAAAAGTTTCTTTTCTATGCTTTTTTTATGTTTACCCACCCTATCAATTTCAAAATATACCTTTGTTGCCTCAAGTGAAGATTTGCTAGTTTATTCGTTGATCTAACAACTTTGCTCACTCATTACCAGCTGCTAACTACTTATCGAAAAAAAGAAACTATTAATTCAAAAATAGCCTATAAGTATATAGGACTCTAGTAAGGGATTGCTTGAATCTTAGTTTCCCCTCAAAATTCACCATTTTTCAATTGTTCAACATCATTATTATGGAAACACTACTTAAAGACAAATTTAACGATATTCTCTTTGACCAGAAATTGTCATTACACTACAACACCAACAAGTCGGAAACACTCCACATGAGCGAAAGCGAATTCAAGACATTGTTACTCAAATGGAGGGCTTCTATCTTTGAAACCAAACCTCGCCTGGTTTTGGTCGATAACCGGGAGCTTCAATACCCTATCTCTCCCGAATTGCAACTTTGGATGGTAGAAAATATAACTACACCAATACTCGAAATGCCCAGCGTAGATAAATTTTGCGTTATAGTGCCTCAGGAGTTTATTTCTCACCTCTCAATGAACCAACTCACCGAAGAAGTCAATCAGGTCATAAAACAAAATCCCGTCAGGCACTTTGATAATCTGACAGAGGCTATGGCTTGGCTCAAAGAGTAGCTTGCGGCATTACTGATGGCTCAAACACTCAGCAGGGCTTTAATGATCCGCCTGCCTGGTTCGGGAAACCTGGGGCAGGTATAAAACATTACAATTTTAACATGCGCCACTGATTTACAAATATTCGCCAGGTAAACATTTACTCGAATGGACGATGAGCTGAATCTTGAAAATCCCACAAGGCAGCTGCGGATTACTGTCTCAATTCACTCAAAATACTTATCCAAAATATCTTTTAAAGGCGATTTTTTATCCTCCGCGTGTATTTCATCGTGAAACGCCTTCAGCTTGTACCCTATCTGTAATACCCTCATTTTTTCCTGATCGCTTAAGTTACCCCCTACAATTTGGGCAGCCTGACTCATATCAGCCTGGGCAGTTTGTAGTGCCTGCATTCCAGCGGAGGTTACCTTAAGTTTCTTAGATCGTTTGTCGTCTGGATTTTCATAATCTTCTATAAACCCATGTTTTTGCAAACGTTTCAGTATTTCAGCCCCTGACGTAATCTCAAGTAAATGCTCTTGTATTACCTCCGATTTGGTCATGCCTGGTTTTATCATCACTGTTGCCAAAAAAACATAGTCGTCCAATGTAGTGAGTGGCGAGTCTTTCAAGGCTTTTTTACTATAATGTTTGGCATACCTATACAAATAACCCACCACCGAAGACAGCTGCACATCTAAACTGGGAGCAGGGTATGTGCGCGAGTTTTCATCTTTGGCAAGTTCCTCATTGCCTTGCACCTGATCGTTGAGCCAGGCAGTAAAATTCATAATATCTAATTCCTGATCTGATACTTCTTCTTCAAACCTTGCGGTAAGACGCACCAAATCGCTGATCAATTTATACCTTTTATGCATTGCGTAAATTTTTTATACTATTTCTAAACAATACTTAGTCGACATTGTTTTAGTTACGAAAACATTATAAATATAGTAAATTTAATACGTAAAAGAAATATATTTTTAATAATTTATAGCAATGATAAAATTTACAAAGCACTTCATTTTTGTAGCAATTATGCTGATAAGTTCGCTTGCCTGGGCCCAAAGTGGTAAGATAAGCGGACGGGTATTCGACAAGAAAAACAACGAAAGTATTCCTTTTGCTACAGTGGTTATTCAGGGTACGTCTAACGGAGTAACTACCGATATAGACGGCAAGTATGCCCTTACCGGGCTCAAGGGAGGTTTGTATAACCTGGAAGTGTCTTACATTGGTTTTAAGAAAAAGGTGGTGTTCGAAGTAGAGGTTACTCCAGCCCGCCCAGCTATAGCAAACATAGGGTTAGAAGAAGAAACCACCAAGTTGGAAACAGTGACCGTAACGGCAAGCTCTAGTTTTCTGAAAACCACCGAAAGCCCCGTGTCATTGCGTACCATTGGTACCAACGAAATTAAAAGAAACCCTGGTGGCAACCGTGACATTTCTAAGGTGATCAGGACTTTGCCTGGGGTGGCAGCAGTACCCGCTTTTCGCAACGATGTGATTGTAAGAGGGGGCGCTCCCAACGAAAACCGTTTCTTTTTGGATGGCATAGAAGTTCCCAATATCAACCACTTTGCTACCCAGGGTTCATCGGGTGGTCCGGTGGGGCTTATCAATGTGGACTTTATCAGAGAGGTAGAGTTTTATTCGGGTGCCTTTCCGGCAAACCGGGGCAATGCCTTAAGTTCTGTACTGGAGTTTAAACAAAAAGATGGGCGCACCGACCGCTGGACAGCCAACGGAATTGTAAGTGCTACCGACGTGGGCATTACGCTTGAAGGACCAGTGACCAAAAACTCAAGTGTGATTCTTTCGGCGCGTCGCTCCTACCTACAGTTTTTATTTGCTGCCTTAGAGCTGCCCTTTTTACCTACTTACAACGACTTCCAGCTCAAGTACAAGCACAAATTTGGCAAGAAAAGCCAGCTGAGTATTATTGGCCTGGGGGCAATTGACCAGTTTAGGCTCAACCTGGATGCCAACGACACCGAAGAACAGCGCTATACCTTAAACAACCTACCCGTAACCGAGCAATGGAACTATACTATAGGTGCCAAGTATGACTGGTTTCGTGAAAACGGCAGCTATTCGTTGATTGTGAGCCGAAATGCGTTGAACAATAACTTGTACAAACACCCGGGCAACGACGAAAGCCTGCCCCGTATTTTAGATTACAAATCGCGGGAGATTGAAAACAAGTTTAGGCTGGAAGATTACATAGAAGCCGGGGGCTGGAAACTAAACCTGTCGTTGCAATATGAGTTGGCACAATACACCAACAGTACCGACAACCAAGTAGTGATTCCTAATAGTGCTCCCATTACCAAAAGCGTACAATCGGAACTAGACATTAATAAATGGGGCGCTTCGGTACAGGTGAGTCGTTCGTTTTTTGAAGATAAGCTCGCACTATCTTTAGGTTTGCGTGCCGATGCCAACGATTACTCAGAAGAGATGAGTAACCTTGCCAACCAATTGTCGCCGCGTTTTTCGGCATCGTATAGCTTTACCCCTACTTTTTCGTGGAACTTCAACACGGGTATTTATTATCAACTGCCTGCTTATACTATTTTGGGCTACAAAGAAGGCGATACCTTTGTCAATAAGGCCAACGATATTAAATACATTAAAAACTCGCAGTTGGTGACTGGTTTTGAGTACAACCTTCCGGCAAGCAACACCCGAATAACTGTAGAAGGTTTTTATAAATTTTATGAAAACTACCCCTTTCTTATCAGAGAGCAAATCTCACTTGCAAACCTGGGAGCCGATTTTGGTGTCATAGGCAACGACCCTGTAAACTCATCGTCGGTAGGGCGCGCTTATGGTCTGGAGCTACTCGTACAACGCAAGTTTAGCAAGGGCATTTATGGTATTTTGGCTTACACGCTGGTACGTAGTGAGTTCAAAGACCGTAACGATGAGTTTGTGGCGTCTGCCTGGGACAACCGACATATACTTAGCTTGACTGGTGGTTATAAGTTTGGCAACAACTGGGAGTTTGGTACCCGTATCTTGTTTTCGGGAGGGGCACCCTTTACACCATTTGACCTAAACGCTACGCTTACCCCTGCCAACTGGGACATTGCCGGGCAGGGCATTCCTGACTATACCCGATTGAACACCGAACGAAACAGTGCTTTTTATCAGGTAGATGTTCGTTTAGATAAAAAATGGTTTTTTAAGAAGTGGAGCTTGAATGTGTTCTTTGATATTCAGAATGTAACCAATGCGCAGGTACAGTTTCAAGACAATATAGATGTGGTACGCGACGATCAAGGCAACCCGGTAAGAGATCCCAACAACCCCAACCTGTATCAGGGGAAGTTTTTAGACAATATTGCAGGCAATGTGTTGCCTAGCATAGGTATCATTGTAGAACTATGATGTTATAGATTAGATGTATTACCTACTCACCAAAGGATAAGCACTTTGGCAAAAAGCGAAGCTCGTTGGGCTTCGCTTTTTTTGTTGGCAACTATCTTACAAACAAAGTTGGGGTTTGATCCTGCGCTTTTTATTGCTTAAAAATAGCCAGGTCTAAGAACCAACCTACACACATTCATAAAAGTGTTGTAACCACGAACTATACTGACCTTTTTTGTAAAAAACATCGCACGTTTAGTCTACATTATTAACTAAACATTTTAGCCACTTGAATAAGCGCCAGCAAAATAAAAATACTGCCAATGATGCGGTTCATCCAGTGGCTCAGCGACGAAATGCGTTGTACGATCCACAAACTGAGTTTGCCATAGAGTAACAAAGCAACCAACTTGCCCAAAGATACTCCCAGCAAAAACAAGAGGATAAAGTCCCACACGGCAAAACTTAACCAATGTGATGATTTGAGGGCTGCTATGACGGCTACCCAAAAGGGCAATGCCTGCGGATTGAGCAACCCTACAATGGCTCCCCTGGCAAAAGGCGATATTTTTCGACCGCTTTCTACACTGGCGTCTTCTTTTTCTTTGCGCGTAAAAAAAACTGCCCCAATAGCAAACAATACTACAAATACTGTGAGCTGGATCCATACATTGTGTTCAAGATAACGGGTAATAAGCATACCAAAGCTATAGGCAAACAACGATTGGGCAATTTCGACCAGGGCAGCCGCTACCGAAAACCGCAGACCTACCCTTAAGCCGCCTTTGAGGGTGGTATCTACCATAGAGAGGTTGATGGGTCCAAAGGGCAACGTACCCAGAAAACTGGCCGCAAACCCTAGAATAAAGTGTAAAATATAAGTCATTTTTAATAATTTAGCGCGAAGCGAAGCTTTTTAATTACGAATTGTTTAATTACGAATGAGAGAATTACGAATTACAAGTGAGCGCAAGCGTAGCTAAGACTACGGGTTACCAACTCCTAACTAATTCGCAAATATGATAGCTCATCGTAACTCAAGAAAAAGCTAAAAGCTCCATACGAACAGCCAAAAAAAGGCTAAAAGCTAATGGCTAAAGCTACAAAAAGCTAAAAGCCCCCACAAACACGTAACACTAATCCATCATCTCGCCCAACATTTTGCTCAACAAACCTTCTTTGAGCGAGTAAGACGACATTCTGATATGCTCAAGGTCGTAACGATCCATAATAAAGCGAATCAGACACACCGCCACTACAATCATATCGGCGCGCATTTCTACCATTCCCTTTACCTTTAGGCGTTCGCTGCGGCCTTTCCAAACCAACGCCTGGTATACCTCATGAAAGTCGTCTAAATCCATTTCCGACTCGGTTTTTGACAAGCGCGTACTTTGCCCTTTGGGGTATCGGGCGTCGTTTATTTCGGTGAGGGTGTCAAAAGTACCAGAGCAACCAATCAGCATCTTGGGCGAATAATTGAACACCACCTCGCTCATTCCCCAGAGCTTTTCTTCTAAAAATATATTCATTCGCTGAATGTCCAACTCGGTAATAGGGTCGGTACGCATAAACTGGTCGAGCAGGCGTTGTCCGCCAATTTCAAAACTTTGTTTCCAAAAAATACGTTTCTGATTGGCAATGATAAACTCTACGCTTCCCCCGCCAATGTCCATAATCAACGATGTAGTGTCGCCAATGTCCAGGGCTGTTTTTGCCCCAAAATAAATGTATTCGGCCTCTTTGCTTCCATCTATAATATCTACTTTAAAGCCAGTGCGTTCTTCTATAGTATCGGCAAGTGCCTGCCCGTTTTTGGCACTACGAAAAGCACTGGTAGCCACTACCCATATTTTGCTTTCGGGTACTTTGTATTGCTGCAGTATATCATTGATCTTGTCTATGGCTGCCAGGGCGCGGGTTTGGGCTTCGTTGGTAATCATGCCTTCAGAAATCCCCCCTTCTCCAATCTTTACGGGTACCTTATCTGAATATAGTTTCTGAAAGCCCTGCTTGGTGGTTTCGGCAATTAAAAGGTGGAATGTGTTGGTTCCTAAATCTATGACGGCTACCCGTTGTTGTAGCATAAATTGTAAAGGTTTCAAAAGTTCGAATTTGATTAAATCTAAGTTAGCCTCAAGGTGCAAGCTACAAGCCACAAGCCCATCGTAGCTCAATAAAAAGCCAAAACTATCAACAGTTAAACAAAAGCTAATAGCTCCCTACAAACAGTTAAACAAAAGCTAACGGCTAAAAGTCCATCGTAGCTCAAGAAAAAACTAACAGCTAAAGGCTAAAAACTAAAAACATTGGCGGTAAAAATAACGGAATTTATAAAAAAAAAGCACATTATTTCAAAGCTTTGTTACCTGATTGTTAAAATACCTGCTTGTGCTTACGCAAATACGTGATTTGGCTATATTAGCGTAAATGTTTTTTTTGAAAACTTGTTATTCTAACAACAATATCCTTTCTTGTAAGATGCTGTAACTGAGTAAACAAATCATTTGAATCATTGTTTTATCAGTAATACCAGAAGTGATGCCAACCCTCCATGCTACTTGCTATAGGCAGGTGGTTTTGAGTTTAAAAATAACCATAGAAAATACAAAAACTTATTATAACTGAATGAACTTTGTATATCCCCTGTTCCTGTGGGCGTTAGTGGCACTAGCTATTCCAATCGCCATTCATTTATTCAATTTTAGAAAAGTAAAACGGGTATATTTTACCAATGTAGTACTACTCAAAGATGTAAAAACCGAAACTAATTCATTTCGACGGGTCAAACAATTTCTCATTTTATTATCCCGTTTGGGTATGGTGGCAGCTTTGGTGTTGGCATTTGCCCAACCATTTATCCCCAGCAAAAACCAAAAAGATATTCAAAACCTGAGTGGGTTGGTGGGTATGTACCTCGACAACTCTTACAGTATGCAAAGCGAGTTGGGCAACGATAAGTATTTTGACCTTGCCTCGGTATACATAGCCGATCTGGTAAAGGTTTTCCCTAAAGATGCCCGCTTTCAGCTAATCACCAACAACTTTGAAAATAAAGAGCAGTTTCCTATTCCTGCCAACGAAATAGCCGATCGGCTGACCGAAACGAAGTTTTCTAATGCTTACCGCAGCCTTCCCTCATTGTATAAGCGCCAAAGTAGCTTGCTGGACAGGTACTCAAACAATAAAAAGAATCAGGTGTTTTGGTTTTCCGACTTTCAGAAAAGTACTGCCGGAGATTTAAACAAGGTACAACTAGACACTTCCAACCAATACTATATAGTACCTATCAAGTCAGAAAAAACATCTAACATTATGATAGATTCGGTGTGGCTGGAAAACCCCTTTATCAAAGAGCTGGAAAGCAACCGGGTAAATGTACGCTTAAAAAGTTTTAGTCAAGACAACTACCCCAACCTGGTGCTCAAGCTTTTTCTTGACGGCAAGCAAGTGTCTACCACCAGCGCCGAACTACCCGCCAACGCTACTGCAGTCACCAGTTTTAATTTTACGGTAAACGGTAAAGGTTGGAAGGCAGGTAAAATCACCTTTGAAGACTTTCCGGTAACGTTTGACAATGAATACTTCTTTACGCTCAATGCCTCTACCTCTATCAATATTTTGCATTTGCACGAAAAGAACCCTACCAGGTACATTCAAAACCTGTACAGCAACGAAAAGGTATTTAAGCTCAATAGTCAAAATGTAAATACCCTGGACTACAACCGCATCAAAGCATCGGATTTGATCATACTCAACGAGCTCAACAACATTGAAGGGGCCTTGGTGACTGCTTTACGCGAATTTGTTCAAAAAGGAGGAAGCCTGGTGGTATTTCCAGCCGCCAAGCCGGGGAATTCTTACGGTGGTTTTCTGGGAGGTTTAAGGGTGAGCGGTTTCAAAACTCAAACTCCCAACAAAGACTCTCTTAAAAGAACCAGCAATAACACACTGGCAGTACCCAATACAAGCAATCCGTTTTTTAAGGGGATGTTTAACAACATTCCCCGCAACATGAACATGCCCTTTGCCAGTGCTGTAATAAGCTGGAACAACCTTGGCAACAATGTATTTACCTACAAAAACCGTCGTCCGTTTATGTCGCAGTTTGGGGTAGGGCGTGGCAAAGTATATTTGTGTGCAGCACCGCTCAATGGCGACTATAGCAGTCTTGCCAAACACGCTATCTTTGTACCAGTCATGTATAAAATAGCTTCAGCAAGCAAAACTACGGGTGAACGCCTTGCCTATACTTTTCAGGAAAAAACGCTGCGACTGAAGGTAAGTAACCCCGCCAAAAATCAAGTGTACAAACTGGTAAAGGACAAGCTGGAGATTGTACCAGCTCAACGTATTATTGGCGATGAACTATTGCTCGAAATGCCCGCCCAGGCACTGGAAGCAGGCTATTATAAACTCATGCTGAATGGCAAGCAGCAAGGGCTGATTGCCTTTAATTATGGCAAGGCAGAGTCTGACCTGAACTACTACAGCATGGAGGAGCTTAAGAATACTTTTGCCAAAGCGAAAAATGTGCAGGTATACGATTTCTCTAAACAAGGCAAAGATTTTATTACGGAGTTTAAAGCCAAAAATATTCAGGTAAACCTGTGGAAGTATTTTATCGTTGCTGCCCTGGCATTTTTGCTTATCGAAACTTTGTTGATTAGGTTTTTGTAGAGTAAGCGGTGTGTTTTAGCTTTTTTTCTTGAGCTGTTTGTAGGGGGCTTTTAGCCTTTTTAATCTCGGTGTAGCTTTAGCTATTAGCCTTTGTTTAACTGTTTGTAGGGAGCTTTTAGCCATTAGCCTTTTCTTGAGCTATGATGAGCCTTTAGCCACGCTTCGCGCTAATTCGTAATTTGTAATTCGTAATTCCCTAATTAGCTTCGCAGAGCTCCCTCTGGTCGATTCGTAATTAAAAAGCTTCGCAGAGTTCCCTACGGTCAATTCATAATTCGTAATTCTCTCATTCGTAATTAAACCAAACAATCCATAGGTTTTCTCTACCAGGTAAGTAATATAGACAAGGCCAGGTTAAGCGTCATCATCACAAAATCTGTTACAAATATAAATAGCATGGTTCCTTTGAGCACTTGCCATACTCCTTCGCCCCGTGTGTTTTGAATGGCGATAGGAACATTAAACGCAAATTGGGAACCGTGCGCTATAGCAAATACCAGCAGCAAAATGGCTCTTTGTTTATCGCTGGGGAAAGTGTCCAGATTGAAAAGCAATAAAATATTGAACAAGGTAAACGCCAGGTTAAACCCACCCAAAAACCGCCCCGACTCGGCTAAAATAGTGAATACGGGGGTATCTCTGTCTTTTCGGGGTACTACCAGTTTGGCAAAAATTTTATGCCGGATTGAAAAAGCGTGAAAACCAAGGGCAAACCAAATAGTGTTGGTGATTAGGATAAATTTCATCATTTTTTTGTCATTTTAGGGGGCAAAGGTATGGTTTTATTTGGTAAACCACAAAATACTTACGCGCTTACGGCAACTGCACCAGTTGGGTAAAACAAAAACACACAAGTGGATGTAAGCCGCATTGGGCATATACATCATTGGCTTTTAGTGGCGGGCAGTGAGTATACCATCTACAGCTTTACCTCCCCTATTTGCCCATCCAGCGCCTTCCAATGGGGCAAATGCATAGCCACCTTCGCCCAAAAGACTGGAGAGTGATTTTTTACCTGCGTATGCGCCAACTCGTGCACAATGAGGTAATCTATCAGCTTGTAGGGCAACCGAATGGCAGCCGTATTGATCACAATGTTGTTGGTAGGCGTACAGCTCCCCCAGCGTTTGTCGAGCCGCCTAAACTTAAGCGCATTGTATTGCCAGCCCGTTACTTTTGCCCATTTTTTTACCCTGGGGGTTATTTTCTCTATCGCTTTTTGGTGCAAATACTGCTCAAAAGCTGTCGCCAAACGAGGGGGTGTGTACAAAGCCGGAGGCAGGCTGACCTTAAACTGCGACCCGGTAAAAACAATGTCGATGTGGGGGGCACCCTCGTCTATATGGAGGGCAATGTAATAATGACGACCCAAGTAAGCCCTGCGCGCTCCTGTCACTATTTCATCGGCAGGGAGTGCCTCGGTCAGTCTGAGCTTTTCGAGAATCCACCGGGCTTTTTGCAACACCAGGGTTTGCGATTCTTCTAGAGATACAGGCGCTCCCTTAAGCACTACTCCCTTGCCTTTTTCTATCACGATGTAGTGCGAATGCAGCCCTGCCTTGGTTGCCAGGCTGTAGTGGATAGTCGTATTCCCGTATTGTACCTCCGGCATATTTTGGTGATTGTTAGTTCTAAGAGCAAGTACTCAATTGTTTATTTTTTTAACTGAAGTTACGCAGACCTACTTATTTTGATGGTCATACGGCTTTATTGCTCAATGGTTTGGCTACGCATTGCGCAACAATATAGCCGTTCAACAATAGAAACAGGTGACCTTCAGAAAACTGCGTAACTTGAGTTTTTAACTTTCGTTCAAGGGCAAGTTATACAATTATCGCTTCGCTTAAAATAGCCCCGTTGTATTTTATCAAATAGGCAAGTCAATGGTTTTGTTTATGGCTCTTATTAAGGAACATGTTCAAAATAAGTGTCGAGATTGAGGGCATAAACTCAAGGCTGATTGAGGCACTTTTAGCCTTTGGCAGAGCTCAGCGCAGCAAAGCTGCAGCTATCGGTTTGCGGGCAAGGCAACATCCGGGGATGTTGAGCCAGACCGTGGTACCACGGACAATAAAAGCTCATAGTCCCGGCGGAACTGCCAGGGTAACGAAAGTCAGGAAAGAGAACCGCAGAACGAAGTTCAAGCTCTGCGAAGCTAATATGTTCTAAACCGGACAGCTTCACCGATTTCTTATCGGGGTTATTGTTGAGGGCTACGCCCGAAATCCCGTTTACGGGGCGATCACGTTCCTAAGCATCCTGCGGATACATTTTAAGCGTGTACGAAGTTTTTAAAATTTCTGATATACAGGTGTTTACGTATAGTTTAAAGTGATAAATGTAGGGGCAATCCCTTGCTGTAATGCAATGGAAGTTCGCGATTTATCGGAATGGTTGCCCTAGTGAAGAGCAAACATGAGCATACAATCACCCTTCAGCCCAATTCTTTATAAGAGCCTTGTTTAGATAGGGCATTCTTATAAAAAATGAGAAACCTCTCTGAAGCTTGCAAAGTATGAAGTTTCGATCGGGCGTGAAGACACTGCCCTCCGAGGACAAGCTCGGAGCAGGCGAGGCGGAGTGATTAGTCCGGAGTTAATTAGTCCGGAGTCGGTAGCTCTCCCACGCTGTTTTAAGTATTCCATAAGGGTTGGCTTTGCAGTCGCAAAACAAGTGATTAGTCCGGAGTTAATTAGTCCGGAGTCGGTAGCCTTTACAGCCTCAAGTCCTTAGATGCCGATGCATATCGGTGCTTTTAGTAACTATAGCTTTGCATTCGCAAACAAGTCTGGAGACTTGTATTCTTCAACGAAATTAGGACTCGAGGTGACAGTAAAGTATTCATAAAATTTTTAAAATCCTGAATAAATACATTACTTGTAAGTTGGTAGCTTCTATTACGAGTTGTTTAATTACGAATGAAGGAATTACGAATGAGTGAATTACGAATTACGAATGGGCGCGAAGCGCAGCTGAAACTGCGGGTTACCGATTCCTAACTAATTCTCAAATATGATAATTTAAGGCTAAAAGCCCATCGTAGCTCAAAAAAAAGCTAAAGGCTAAAAACAGCTCAAGAAAAAGCTAAAGGCTAATGGCTCCCTACAAACAGTTAAACAAAAGCTAAAAGCTCAATACAAACAGTCAAAAAAAAGCTAAAGGCTAAAGCTATACGTAGCTCAAAAAAAAGCTAAAAGCTCAATACAAACAGCCAAACAAAGGCTAAAGCTACACCAAGATCAAAAAAAAGCTAAAGGCTAATGGCTCCCTACAAACAGTTAAAAAAAAGCTAAAGGCTAAAACTACACAAAGAACAAAAAAGATATAATATGAGCAAACTTACGCTAGAGACACTTGAGGGGTGGTTGTGGGACTCTGCCGACATATTGCGGGGCAGCACCGACTCGTCTGACTTTAAGAATTATATATTTGGTTTACTGTTTCTGAAACGCTCCAATGATGTGTTTGAAGAGGAAGTAGCCCAAAAAATGGACAAAGAAAGCTTAAGCCGCGAAGACGCCGAAGAGGAGGTATATTTTAAGATGCCCCCCGAAGCACGTTGGCAATACTTAATCGAGCAAACCGAAAACATAGGCATTGCCCTCGACAAGGCTTTTGGGGCTATAGAACGCGAAAACCAAAGCCTGGAAGGAGTAATGACC
This sequence comes from Microscilla marina ATCC 23134, assembly GCF_000169175.1. Lineage (NCBI taxonomy): Bacteria > Pseudomonadati > Bacteroidota > Cytophagia > Cytophagales > Microscillaceae > Microscilla > Microscilla marina. The sequence goes on along the minus strand of NZ_AAWS01000040.1, from coordinate 31,920 downwards.
GCCATCAAGTTTGGCGACAAGGAGGTGTTGTCGAACGAGGTACTGCAACGTTTGCTGCGCCACTTCAACAAGCACTCGCTGCAAAACAAAGACCTGGAATCGGGCGATTTGCTGGGCGATGCTTACGAGTATTTGATCAAGCAGTTTGCCGATGATGCGGGCAAAAAAGGGGGCGAATTTTATACCCCGCGCGGGGTGGTAAACCTGATAGTGCGCCTGATAAAGCCCCAACCGGGACACCGCGTATACGACCCTACTTGTGGTTCGGGCGGTATGCTCATAGAGTCGGCGCGCTACGTGGCCAACCAACCCGAGGGCATCAAAGGCGGGGTGGTAGACATTGCCTTGTTTGGGCAAGAAAAAAACCTGAGCACCTGGGCGATTGGCAAGTTGAATATGATTTTGCACAATTTTGAGAGTGCCGACTTGCAAAAAGGCGACACCCTGACCAACCCTCGACACGCTGACGCCCAAAAGGGTTTGCAAGTGTTTGACCGGGTGATTGCCAACCCTCCCTTCTCGATGAATGGTTGGTGGACGCCCGCCGAAAATGCCGCCGAAGAAGAAAACAACGACCAGGACCGCACCCCAGATGCAAAGAAAAAGAAAAAAAAGACCCCCAACTACGCCAAAGAGGTAAGCGACCCTTTTGGGCGGTTGGTGTATGGAGTGCCCCCACGGGGCTACGCCGATCTCGCATTTTTGCAACACATGCTCGCGTCTTTGCGGCAAGACGGCAAAGCTGGGGTGGTGTTGCCCCACGGCACGCTCTTTAGGGGGGGCAGCGAGGGCAAAATACGCCAAGCTTTGCTCCAGGCCGATTTGGTAGAGGGCATTGTGGGTTTGCCCAGTGCTTTGTTTTACAACACGGGCATTCCGGCGGCGATATGGCTGCTCAACAAGGACAAAAACCCCGCACAAAAAGGCAGGGTGGCTATAGTAGAGGCAAGCCGCGACTACCAGGAGGGCAAAAAACAAAACCAATTGCTGGACACCCACATCGACAAGATAGTGAAAGCCTATGAGGTGCTCGCCGATGTAGATAAATATATGCGCGTAGTGCCGCTCGAAGAGATTGCCGAAAACGATTATAACCTCAATATTTCGCGCTATGTAGACACCAGCGAGCCTGAGCCCGAAGTAGACATTGACGAGGTAAAACAACGCATTGCCGATATTGAAGTGCGCGACCGGGACATTGATGTGAAAATTGCGGATTTTTTAAGGAAAATACAATCATAATGAAGCGAGCAGGATACAAAGACTCTCCACTGGGTGAGATTCCGGAGGATTGGGAGGTGGTGAAGTTGGGGGATATAGCCAAGGTTTCAGCAGGTGGTACCCCTCTAAGGAGTAAACAAGAAGAATATTTTACCAATGGACATATTCCTTGGGTTAAGACATTAGATTTAAACAATTCAATCATAGAAGATACTGAAGAGAAAATCACTTCTTTAGCACTCAAAGAGACATCCTGTAATTTACTACCCAAAAATACGGTACTGGTAGCTATGTATGGGGGATTCAATCAAATTGGGCGAACAGGCTTACTTAAAATAGAAGCTACAACAAATCAAGCTATATCAGCTTTGAATATAAAAAGCGACAATATATATCCAGAATTTATTTTGGCTTGGCTAAATGCTAAAGTAGAAGTATGGAAGAAATTTGCAGCAAGTAGCAGAAAAGATCCTAATATTACCAAAAAAGATGTAGAACACTTTCCTATAGTGATCCCCCCCCTCGCCGAACAACAAGAAATTGCCGATATTCTCAGCACGGTAGATGAAAAGATTGCCACTATAGACGAGCGCCTTGCCCATACCCAACAACTCAAAAAAGGCCTGATGCAGCGCTTGTTCACCCGTGGTTTGGGGCATACTAGCTTCAAAGCTTCGCCTTTGGGCGAGATTCCGGAGAGTTGGGAGGTGGTGAAGTTGGGGGATATAGCCAAGGTTTCAGCAGGTGGTACCCCTCTAAGGAGTAAACAAGAAGAATATTTTACCAATGGACATATTCCTTGGGTTAAGACATTAGATTTAAACAATTCAATCATAGAAGATACTGAAGAGAAAATCACTTCTTTAGCACTCAAAGAGACATCCTGTAATTTACTACCCAAAAATACGGTACTGGTAGCTATGTATGGGGGATTCAATCAAATTGGGCGAACAGGCTTACTTAAAATAGAAGCTACAACAAATCAAGCTATATCAGCTTTGAATATAAAAAGCGACAATATATATCCAGAATTTATTTTGGCTTGGCTAAATGCTAAAGTAGAAGTATGGAAGAAATTTGCAGCAAGTAGCAGAAAAGATCCTAATATTACCAAAAAAGATGTAGAACACTTTCCTATAGTGATCCCCCCCCTCGCCGAACAACAAGAAATTGCCGACATCCTGGGTGGAGTAGACGAAAAGCTGGAGCTGCTCGCCGAGAAAAAGGAAGCTTACCAAGGGCTCAAAAAAGGCTTGATGCAACAATTGCTGACGGGTAAAGTAAGGGTGGGGTAGCCTTTATGGAGGCAAGTTGAAGGCAGCTCTATAAGCAACTACAGATTTTTACAATGCATTGGCTTAGGTGCAGAGTGCATTCGTAATTGACCAATTCTTAATTTATTTTCACCGCTTAAGGGGCAATATGAACACTGGGGTTTGCGGGCAAGCTTGCGCTTTATTTTATCCGCAAACCCCAGTGTTTATAATTGTGGGCGGCTTTTAAATTTGCATATTTGAGAAAAAGCTAACTAATCCCGGGGTTGCAAAGTGCTAAAATGGGCGCCATTGGTAGTTCCCTCTATTACGCTTGTGCTGCCCCAGCGCCAACAGCTTACTCCCTCAATAGAATATCGCCTCCTTGAAGTTCCTCTATCGCCTGTATACACCTTGCATTCTTTTTGGCATCTCCTTCTTTTGGATTTTGATAAAAATGATTTAACATAGCTGCCACGGCGCTATCTGGAATATCATAGGCATTTCCCAGTTCACGCCAATAGGCGGCAAGATCTTCAAAAGTAATGGCAAGAAAGCCGCCCCCTTTGCCTGTATTCCTTGCTACAAATCGAGTCTGACTACTCAAATATTCCATGTTATCGCGCACACATTGAAAACGAGGTCCTTCACCTGCCAGTTTTGCTATGCTATCAAAGTGTTCCCGATGCATGGCAAGCGACGCTGCATCACCTGCATCAGTCTGATTACGCGGCGACTGATTAACAATGTCCATTAAGTTTCTATTACCTGTTTTTTCATGGTTCTGATCAAAAGCATTCAATATATGCGCTTGATCCATGCCTTTGCTATGGGCAAATGTTTCATCCTCGAGCATAGAGCCATAGTCAAGGCTTCTATCCTTACGGTTTCGAGGAATCCCCCCGGGCACCATCTCACTATACACCTCTTCGTCTATAATAGCCGTAACATAACCATAACTCTCTTGGGCAAAATTGTACCTAATGGTCAATTGTTTCTTTGCTTTGCCTTTGCCATAAGTACAATTGACTGCCACCAAATAAGGCTCAAACTTACCTTTTACCAAAGCTATTTTGTCTTTTACGCTTCTTTGACCTTTTTTAAGCCTACCCGTAGTTGGCGCTTGCTCGCCAAGGCTGCCCTTAGTTACTCCAGCACGGTCTATACCAATGCCTCCTTCTGCCTCTTCTGCCAATGCTTCTATGTCTTTCTTTGACATAAAATCAGAAGAACCACTTGCACCGATTCCCGACTCAGCAATAAATCCAGAGATACGCTTGATAGCATCTGCTTTGTCGGGCGAAGTACCACCAAGGCTTATTTGATAAGCATACCCAGTAAACAGGCTAAAAGTAAGGCGAATGTTTGCCCCCGACCTTAATAAAACCCTGGCATTATACCTTTCCAGGGTCTTTACCCTTGGAAGAAGTTCATCGGCTGTTTTAAGCTGCAATGCCCCTTCCGTTTTTCCAACCTGTGGGGCATTATCTGTTGCCTCCTTGCGCTGCAGTGGCGCATTCATCATCTTGTCAGCTGCCGCCTCGCGGGTGGTGTCTACTTTTTGCCCGTTCACCACCTTGTCGCCTTTAGGTGTACCGTGTTTGGCGTTGTCTATGGCGTGCCCCACTTCGTGTTTAATGTTTGCCTCAGAGTCTTTGCCCGGGGCAAAGTCAATCTTATTGCCTTGTATGGTAGCCTCAGCCCCCACCTTGCCCGGAAACGACGAATTGTGGTTAAACTCTAGCCCTGAAGTATCAACCCCGTATTGTTGCCCCATGACTTGGGCGATGTCTCCCGATTTTTTTGCCGCCTTGCGCTGTACAGGCTGGTGCTTGGCGTTATGCGGTGGTGGGTCTTGGTGGCGTTGCAAGGGGCGTTGTTTTGCCTGTAGGGGGGCATTTTTGCCTTGCGGCGATTGGTGGGTACCCGCTTCTTTGGGTTTGGCTTGCGCCTCAGTAGCATTGACTGGCTGTTCAGTATTTTTTCCGTGTATGTGCATATTTTTTTACAAAAGTAAAGTAAACTTGTAAGCAGTGTGTTGTTTCAATCAACTGGCAAGCTACCCCTCTTGTGCGGCAAATCCTAATTCTTGTGCTATGATGGGCTTTTAGCTTTTTTGTTCTCTGTATAGCTTTAGCCATTAGCCTTTTTGTTCTCTGTATAGCTTTAGCCATTAGCCTTTAGCCTTTGTTTGACTGTTTGTAGGGAGCTTTTAGCCATTAGCCTTTTCTTGAGCTACATGGGGCTTTAGCCTTTTTTTGAGCTATGATGAGCCTTCAGCCACGCTTCGCGCTAATTCGTAATTCGTAATTCGTAATTGATCGATTCGTAATTAAAAAGCTTCGCAGAGCTCCCTCTGGTCGGTTCGTAATTCGTAATTCGTAATTCCTTCATTCGTAATTCCTTCATTCGTAATTCTCTCATTCTTAATTGAAAAACTCATAATTAACCCCTACATTGTTAGCGCAAACATCCTTTTGAAAAAACATGCCGAATAACTCCGCCGAATACCGCCTCAGCGAAGCGCCCGCTATAGAGCAGTTCAAGCAAATGGGGTATCAATACTACCACGGGCACACCCACGACGAACGCGACTACCCCACCGATGTAGTGATAGCCTCGCGCCTGCGGAAAGCGCTGAAAAAACTCAACCCCTGGCTCAACGATACCAACCTCGAAAAAGCATTTCAGGCAATTACTTCGGTGCAGGGAACATCGCTGATGGAGATTAACCAAAACATCTGGAAAGCTTACCTTCACCACGACGTTTATACAGTCAAACAAGTGATCAACGGCAAAGAAGCGTTTTGCCCGGTGCGTTATATCGCCTACGACGATGTGTACCAAAACGACTTATTGGTGGTAAACCAACTCAAGTTTGAAGGCAAACTCACTTGTATACCCGACTTGGTGGTGTTTGTCAATGGGTTGCCGCTGGCGGTACTGGAGTGCAAAGCCCCCCAACTACACGATGCTGCCAAAAGTGCGTTTAACGACCTACAATACTACCAACGCAACGTAGCCCCGCTTTTTTATTACAACCAACTATGCGTGGGACTGTGGGCAGACGGGGCACATTATGGCGCCATAGAAGCCCCTTTTGCTTTTTATGCGCGTTTGCGGGTACGCCCCGACGATCCCTTGCCTGCCCACCTGCCCAACGACCAGGCAAAACTACTGGAGGCTTTGTTTCACCCCAGCCGCTTTTTCGATTTTGTGCGGCATTTTGTATTGTTTGAACAAGCGGGCACCCAAACGATTAAGAAGTTGCCCCGCCACCAGCAAATACGTGCCGTAAACAAAACTATAGAGCGCTTGCGCCAAAACCAGGGCGGGGTGGTGTGGCATACCCAAGGCAGCGGCAAATCGCTCACGATGGCCTACCTCAGTCGCAAGCTATTGGCACCTGAATATGGGTTTCAACATCCTACTATTATGATATTGACCGACCGCCAAGACCTTGACCAGCAAATTACCAATACTTTTCGCAATGCGGGTTTTGGCAATGTACAACACGCCCACTCGGTGCGCAACTTGCGCAGCATACTCGCCAATAACTACGGCGGTATTGTCACCACTACTTTGCAAAAGTTTCAAGAGCGCGAAGATGCTACCGACACCGCCACGGGTGCCCCAACCCCCGACCAAACCACTCAAGAAGAACTGGGCAACCAACGGATAAAAAGGCAAATTAAAGACGGGCAATTGATAAAAACCACCGAGGCTTGGGTAGATGGTGCCTGGCACCAGGTACACCACGAAACCATTGCACTGCAACAATTGTCGACCAAAGAAAACCTCTATGTGTTGGTAGACGAAGCCCACCGCAGCCAGTACGATTTTTTGGCGGCTTTTATGCGCTCGGCAATGCCGCACGCCAAGTTTGTGGCTTTTACGGGCACGCCCATTTCTAAAGAAGAAAAAAGCACCCTGGGCGAGTTTTACGGGGGCAACTATATAGACATGTACACCATTGCCGAGGCAGTAGCAGACGGTGCTACTGTGCCTTTGCTCTACGACCAGGGCATAGAAATGCTCAGCGTAAAAAAGGACGCACTTGACCTTGAGTTTGATGAAAAGTTTGGGGAGGCCTCTGCCGAAAAAAAAGAAAAATTAAAGCAAACGGCGTTGCGCAAGTACCAACACGCGGACGCTCGCATAGAAGAAATAAGCAAGCACCTGGTACAACACTTTACCGACAAGATTTGCCCCAATGGACACAAGGCACTGCTGGTGTGCAGCGGCAGAGAGGCTGCAGTAAAATACCAACAGGCCATCACAAAACTCAAAGAAGCAGGTGAGCATTCGTTTGAGTCGAAGGTGATTGTGAGTTTGGGATCGGCAAAAAGCAGTGCTTTCGACGAAGCCTACCACCAAACCCTTGCCTACAACCAAAAGCACCCGCAACACCCACGCCCAGTGTGGGTCACCCCATCGACCGAGGTAAAAGAGGTGATCAAAGATTTTAAGTTGCCTTATGGCAATGCCGACGAAAAGGAACGGTCGGGGGCAAAAAAATATGACAACACCGCGCTCTTGATTGTGTCTGATATGCTGCTCACGGGGTACGACGCCCCCATTGCCTCGTGCCTTTACCTCGACAAACCCCTCAAAGAACATAGTTTGCTACAGGCAATTGCGCGGGTAAACCGTGCCCGCAAAAACAAACATGCCGGGTTTATTGTAGACTACACGGGCATAGCCGAAGCCTTACAGCAAGCCCTTGATATATTTTCGGGCGAGGTGCGCCCCCACGATTTGCTAAAAAACCGCGCCGAAGAAATACCCCGTCTGGAGCAACACCACGCCCAATTGCTGGAGTTTTTCAAACCCATCATCGCTAAAATAGATCGCCACTACCAAAAAGAGCCGTTTGTAGAAGCCGCCTGGCAAATGCTGGAGCCCATAGATGTGCGCGATACATTCAAGATTTTACTCAACCAGTTCAATCAATCGCTGAGCATTGTATTGCCCGACCCTCGCGCCCGCCACTTTGAACCAGATTTTCGCTTGTTTAACGAAATAAGGCTCAGGGCACGCAACATGTTCAAAGAAGACAACGACCTAGAAATAAGCGCTATAGAGAGTGAAATGTTGCAGCAAATGGTCAACGACCACTTAGAGGCGCAAGGAGTGACCAATCTGTTGGAAGAGCCTGTGTCTATTATAGACAAACAACGCTTTCGCGAAGAGCTGCAAAACGCATCGCCAGCTACCCAGGAGCTGAGCCTGCGCAACAACCTTAGGTATGTTATAAAAACCGGAATGGGCAAAAATCCTGATTTTTATAAGCCTTTGGGCGAGCGCCTCGATGACTTGCTAAAGCAACACCAAAACGAACGCATAGGGCAGGCAGCCTTACTGAAGGCGTATGCTGCAATGCAAAATGAGATTATCAACGAACAAACCGAAGGCAAAAGGCTGGGGTTTGACACCGCAAGTGGGCGTGCGCTCTATAATAGCATGAAGGCATTGTTGGGTAGCGAGGTGGCGGCTCGGGTTACCCACGAACTGTGGGCAAACATTGCCGATGGTTTGGCGGTGGTTGATTGGCAAAATAAACCTCGACTACAAAATGGGATTGTAGGGCAAATAAGTGGGGTTTTGCAAAAGGAGGCTCACTTGTCGCGTCAGGAGGCAAAAATAAAGGCGTTGGAAATGGTAGAGGTGCTCAAGAAGAATGAAAAAGGACATTAGAAGCCTCAATAGAGGTGAGCTTTAAGCGACAAGTCGCAAGTCCTTAGATACCGATGAATATCGGTGCTAGACCCTGTTTAACTGCGTTGAGCTCATCACAGCAAACTGCGGTAGATTCGGTTCACAGGTAACTATACTTTTTCTATCACGTTGATTTTTAGCAACTTATAAAAACCGTAGTTAGAGACCTCAACGGTGACGGGTTCGGTTTCTACCTGACTTTCCTGAATCATAAGTCAACCCATGCGGCGCACCAAGATTAGTTTGTTTTAGTATCATAACAGGTCTGATTGAAAACCCATACAAACTCACTTGTAGTGGTCTTAATGGCAAGACCAACACAATGCACGTTCTTCGCTATCGTTACCCTCCTCTGCGCTTAAGACCAAGAGGAGGGGACAAGCTTGGTGATGGCTTTTAGATGTAGACATACAATAGTGTACGGGTAATGGCAACGATTTAGTACCATTCCTTTCCTTATTTGTCTCCTCCACCCACAAAAAAAACGGTCACCAGAGTTAACCTCCAGTGACCGTTTTTTTGTATAATAACTCAAGTTACGCAGCAAACACTAGAACTACTTATTTTAAATATTTTAGTTGTTCAACCATCTCAAATAACTAGTTCTCAGGGTGGTGGTCTTAAGCGCAGCAGACCACCACCCTTGCCTCACTACTACCTTATTAACCACGCTTTTGGTCTGTCTTTTTTATAAGCAAAACAGACCTAGAAATCAAGCAATGATAGTAGCATTGTGTTGGTCAGGCTAAAGCCTTAAGACCAACACAGGAGGTAGTGACCGTTTTTTTGTATAATAATATTATTACACAAGCGCCAAGTGATTACTCACCACTAATGGCTTTTTCTATTTCTTTGTATTTGGTAGTGTACATCTTTTTGTCAGTTTTAGACTTGCGCGACAAGAAGTTGTAAATTTTACCCAATGGACGCAATACACTCATATCGTCTGACTTTTTTGTTTTTAGTTTTTCAAAATAAGGCAATGCTTTTTTGAAAGCAACTACAGCTTCTTGCTCCATTTTTTTACCACGCTTGTTGTACTCAGGAAGCGTTAATTTATCAATTTCGGTCAAAATCTTAGCAGCTTTGTTAAACTGAAGTACGGCAAGGTTAAAGTTAGCCTTGTAGTTTTCTGAGTCTACCTTAAGGCATCTTTCGTAAGTAGCTTCGGCTTTGTCGGTTTTACCTGCTTTGTCATAAATAATGCCCAGGTTTACATAGTTACCTACGTCTTTGGGGTTTTTATCAATGGCACTCTCAAGGTTTTTGATGGCGTCGTCTAACTTATTGGTTTTCACGTACAACTCTACTTGCAAAGCTCGCAGGTTTTCGTGGTTAGGCGCAAGCTTTACTCCTTCTTCTACTACCTTTACCCCTTCTTCGTATTGCTTGGTTTCGCGCAAGTGAAACACCAACGCTGCATAATAGTTGGCTTTTTCTTTAGTCAAACGGACTTTTTTTGCCTCAGCATCCTGTAGCTTTGCCAGTTCTTCTTTTTTCAATAATGCTTCAAAAGCACTTGGCTCAAACTTGATGATACCCCTCAAGGCGGCTTCGTATTTTTCTTTGTTTTTAGCTTCACGCGCCACATCACCACCATATACAAAAGGAAGTAAAGATTGGTCGTTGGTTTTTTGTGCCAACTCAAAAGCTTTTACCGAAGCATCATATTTTTTTGCGCGGTACATTTCTACCCCTTGGTTAATGGCAGTAGGGTGCAAGTTGGTTTTCAACGCTTTTGCTGCATCTTTGTAGTAACCTCTTTTCTTAGGTTCCAGCTCCAGGGCTTTGTTAAACGCTTCGTAAGCAACAAATATAGCGTCTGGATTAGCGGCTTTCAACGCACCAAAAATTTTGGCGGGGTTTTGGGCAATTGCCGTGTATACTTGGCCACGGTAATACCACATTTTGGACTTTCCTTTAAGCTTTTCGCTCTCTAGGCAAGCGTCAATTTTTTCTTTAGCTTTGTCAAATTTATTGCTGTTATAATTTGCAATGGCAGAGCTTAATTGCGCTCTCAAAGGAAAAGCTGCCACTAAACTCAACAACAAACTAACGTAAACGATTTTTTTCATCTGTTAAACAATTATATACATTCAATATTTTCCAATAAGATTCGGCAAATATAACGATTATTTCGAGTTTAATTGTATTTTAGTCTCTGAACGTACACAAATACGAATGAGAGAATTACGAATGGTTCAATTACGAATGAAGGAATTACGAATTACGAATTATGAATTGACCATAGGGAACTCTGTGTGAGGGAATTACGAATGGGCGCAAAGCTTTTTAATTACGAATGAGAGAATTACGAATTACGAATTATGAATTGACCATAGGGAACTCTGTGTGAGGGAATTACGAATGAGAAAATTACGAATTGTTCAATGACGAATGAGAGAATTACGAATTACGAATTGACCATAGGGAACTCTGTGTGAGGGAATTACGAATGGGCGCAAAGCTTTTTAATTACGAATGAGAGAATTACGAATGGGCGCGAAGCGCAGTCAAAACTATGGGTTGCCAACTTCTAACTAATTCGCAAATATGATAATTTAAGGCTAAAAGCTCCCTACAAACAGTTAAACAAAGGCTCAACTATATCGTAGCTAAAGAAAAGGCTAATAGCTAAAGGCTCATCATAGCTCAAGAAAAAGCTAAAGGCTAAAAGCCCCCTACAAACAGCCAAAAAAAGGCTAAAAGTCCATCGTAGCTCAAGAAAAGGCTAATAGCTCTCTACAAACAGCCAAAAAAAAGCTAAAGGCTAAAAGCCAATCGTAGCTCAAAAAAAGGCTAATAGCTAAAAACAGCTCAAAAAAAAACCACATAAATCAATCTGACTTGAAGTTTCTAAAGCAAAAAATGGCGAATAGAAATCTATTCGCCATTTTTTATTTATTTTTACCTGGCAGATAAAAAGCCGACTTGCTTATGCATCTTCGTCTTTATCTTCGTCACCTTCAGGTTTGTCTTCAGAAGTTTCTGTTGTGTTTTCTGCTTCATTTCCGTCAGTAGCAGCCGCAACAACAGTTGCTTCGCCTTCTACACTGCCTTCTTCACCTTCTTCGTCATCGCTTAGCAAGCTTTCTGCGTCTACTTTTGCCACCGATGCTATGCTGTCGTCTTCGTGTAGTTTAATAAGACGTACCCCTTGAGTAGCCCTACCCATTACCCTCATGTCCGACATAGACATTCTAATGGCAAGTCCGGTTTTGGTAATCAAAATCAAATCGTCGGTATCTACCGCTTCTTTGATAGCCACCAAACGTCCTGTTTTGTCGGTAATTTGCATCGTAATTACCCCTTTTCCACCTCGGTTTGTAATGCGGTAATCTTCAATAGAAGAACGCTTACCATAACCAGTTTCAGACACTACCAACAAGCTGGCATCGTCTCTTGCCACACATACCATACCCACTACTCGGTTGTCGTCGCCATCAAGTGTAATGCCACGTACCCCAGCCGCGGTTCGTCCCATGCTTCTTACTTGATCTTCGTGAAAATGAATGGCACGACCACTACGGATGGCAAGAATAATATTGTTTTCACCATTGGTCAATTTTACATCCAACAATTGATCATCTTCGTTGATGGTAATGGCATGGATACCATTTTGACGAGGTCTTGAAAATGCTTCAAGCCTGGTTTTCTTGATGATTCCCTTCTCAGTACACATTACCAGGTAATGGTTTTGGTTGTAGTCGGGATCTTGCAATTGCTTCACATTGATTACCGCGCGTATGCTATCTCCCTTTTCCATTTGTAAAAGGTTTTGGATGGCGCGTCCTTTGGCTGTTTTGGCAACCTCCGGAATGTTGTACCCCTTGATCCAGAACACTTTACCAGAGTTGGTAAAAATCAACAGATAATCGTGGGTAGAGGCTACAAACAAGTGCTCAGTAAAATCGTCGTCTTTTTTAGAAGTACCTCTCGACCCTACCCCGCCTCTGTTTTGGGTACGGTATTCGTCTAGAGAAGTACGCTTGATATAGCCAAAGTGAGAAATAGTAATGACCATTTCCTCTACCGGAATCATATCTTCGTCGGTAAGGTCATCAGCCATGTGCTCAATGTCGGTACGACGGGCATCGCCATACCTGTCTTTCATTTCTGTAAGCTCCTCTTTGATAATGTCTACCCTCAACAGCTTATCGGCCAGAATCGCTTCCAGTTCTTTGATCAACTCAGAGATTTGCTTATGCTCTGCCACAATTTTGTCGCGCTCCATTGCTGTAAGACGCTGCAAACGAATGTCAAGGATGGCTTTTGCCTGAATCTCCGACAGTTCAAACTTTTCTATCAAAGCATTTTTGGCGGTTTCTCCATCTTTCGACGCCCTGATCAAGGTAATGACTTCGTCGATGTTGTCTAAGGCTATCAGCAAACCTTCTAAAATGTGCTGACGGGCTTTGGCTTCTTTTAGCTCAAACTGAGTACGACGGTAGATTACTTCGTGGCGGTGCTCCACAAAGTGGTAAATCATATCGCGCAGGTTCAAAATTTCAGGTCGCCCTTTGACCAACGCCACATTGTTTACCCCAAACGACGATTGTAATGCAGTGTATTTGTACAGTTGGTTGAGCGTAACCATTGGTACAGCATCCCGCTTGAGTTCATATACAATGCGCATTCCGGTACGGTCAGACTCATCGCGGATGTCTGAAATGCCTTCTATCCTCTTTTCTTGTACCAAATGTGCGGTTTTCTCAATCAAGTTCGCCTTATTTACCAAATAAGGTATTTCGGTCACAATAATGCGTTCTCTGCCGCTTTTGGTGGTTTCTATTTCTGCTACTCCTCTTATTACTACTCTGCCTCGCCCGGTAAGCATGGCTTTTTTTACTCCCTGATAGCCATAAATGATTCCCCCGGTAGGAAAGTCAGGCGCAGGAATATACTGAATAAGTTCTTCGACTGTAATGTCGTTGTTGTCAAGGTAAGCAATAATGCCATCTACTACTTCGGTTAGGTTGTGAGGAGGCATGTTGGTAGCCATACCTACGGCAATGCCCGAAGTACCATTGATGAGCAAATGAGGTATTTTACAAGGCAATACCGTTGGTTCTTTGAGCGATTCGTCAAAGTTTGGCTGAAAGTCAATTGTATCTTTGTTCAGGTCAGACAACAGTTCGTCTGCTACACGCTTCAGGCGTGCCTCGGTATAACGCATTGCTGCAGGCGAGTCACCATCAATCGACCCAAAGTTACCTTGTCCGTCAACCAAAGGATAGCGAAGCGACCAGGGTTGGGCCATCCTTACCATTGTATCATACACTGAAGCGTCTCCATGTGGGTGATATTTACCTAATACTTCTCCCACGATACGTGCTGACTTTTTGAAAGGTTTGTTAAACATCAAACCCAAATCAGACATTCCATACAGTACCCTTCTGTGTACAGGTTTTAAGCCATCGCGAACGTCTGGTAACGCCCGCGAAATAATCACCGACATAGCATAATCTATGTAGGCACTCTTCATTTCATCCTCAATATTAATGGGGATTATTCTACTTGAAGATTCCAGCATATTGTCTAAATAATTTTGTTGTTATCTTAATTGATCACAAACCCTAAAGTTTGTGTATCTTTTTCCTGAAAATGATGATATGTTTGTGTAGAGAATACACTACTTGCACTTGATATTACTTAATCGTATGCTTCTCTGGTGTCTATTTTTCTGTACCTGCCCTTGGCAGACTTTGCTTTGTAAGATCTTCTGAACATGTATTTATACCAGGGTACTCCTCTTACTACCTTGTTTCGGCGCATGCCCGAAGAGGTAAAGAGTTTACCTGATTTGGTTTTCGACTTGAAAGTTCCCCTGGTAGGGTGGCTATGGTCAATGACTACATGACACTGTGAAACTTTGCACCGGGGAGGCATGCAGCTTGTGGTAAGAAAGAGGGAGGTAATAAAGGTAAAAACTATAACTGCGATTTTATTGCTCATAAGTAATGAAAGAAGTAAGAAAATATTTTAAACCAAAAAAGTCTGTTTTGGTGAATAACAGACTTTGAAATAAGGGTCTAAAAAGAGCCTCCTATTGGACTCGAACCAACGACCTACTGATTACAAATCAGTTGCTCTACCAACTGAGCTAAGGAGGCTTGTTTTCTTGTTTTAATCGTTTACAAAAATAATAAATTTAAGGTGATTTCACCAACAAAAAAACGTTTTTTTAGGTGATATATTTGATCTTTTTCGCCTAAAATTCAGCGACTTATCTATAAGCTCGAAAAACTACCCTCAAACGCTTTAATCAACGTTTTTTTGCTTGCTTTTTATTGTTTTTTTGGGGCGGTATTTGGCAGGTAAAGCTTCGCATAAAAACCAAAGGCAGCAGGTATGAAGTTTTCATTGCTTTATTACAATTATTTTGTCTCGCTGTATACCTATAAAAGTAGACATGGCACCTTATTTTGCCCATTGAGCGCGCAAGGAATAGTTTGGTTTACCCTTAGCACGCCACTAGCACCACCAGGTAAATACAGGTTTTATTTTAATGAGCTTATGTAGTGCTACCAAGTGCTTTTGAGTAAACTCCACTAGTACCTTAAATACTAAATACCTAACCCGTTATTTCGGCGATTTTTGCCCACTGACTTTACTTAAAAAAAACTTGCTAAGGCTATGCGCGATTTTTGAAGTGCGTCAGAAAACAAAACTCATCCCAAATAACCGAGGCTACAGTTCTACTGTGCCGAGCTCTGCTTCAGCTAATAGCGCATTTACTTAATGTTTAAGGTACTAGTACAACGGGGACTAAGTTACTCACATATTATTTGGCGTCCCCGAATCAAGTTCGGGACTGTGAGCTTTTATCCCCTGACTTCCTCGTAAAAAAGTTAGATAGCTAAGGTTCCGATATGCATCGGAATTCAGAAAGCGAACTATCCGCCATTTTCACGACTCGTCAGAAAACAAAACCGAGCTTTTCGCGAGCTCAACGTAGTTAATTCATCCAAATTAATAAGCAACTTATTTAATCCCTAATGCACTAGAGGGGTGGATAAATAAAGCATTGCTAAAGCAAAAAAACCTGTTTTAGCAATACTAAAACAGGTTGTAGTGTATCTTAAAAAAGCCTCCTATTGGACTCGAACCAACGACCTACTGATTACAAATCAGTTGCTCTACCAACTGAGCTAAGGAGGCTTGTTGCCTTTTGAAATGAAAGGAAGAATAAGTATTTAAAAAAGCCTCCTATTGGACTCGAACCAACGACCTACTGATTACAAATCAGTTGCTCTACCAACTGAGCTAAGGAGGCTTGTACTTCCTTTTCTTTTTGCATTAAAAAAACCTGTTTAATTAAAAACAGGCTATAGAAAACATATACTTTATAAGAGCCTCCTATTGGACTCGAACCAACGACCTACTGATTACAAATCAGTTGCTCTACCAACTGAGCTAAGGAGGCTTGCTCTGTTTTCTTTAAATGCGGTGCAAAGGTAGAATAGAAACCTGTTCTCTCCAAGCTTTGCACTACATTTTTTTCATAATTTATGAATTATTTTCAGCTTTCTTAAGAGCTTTCAATTGCTTCTTCAAACTATTCAATTCTTTTTCAGCCGTTTCCACTTGCTTCTCAAAATCTTCTTTTAACTTGTTTGCTTTCTTAGAGTTAGCAAAAAATCCTAAGTTGTTTTTGAGTGTATCTAAGTTGTTTTCTAACTTAGATATTTTCTTACGAATGGCTCCTTCTTTTTGGTTTAGCTTTTTAGAGGCGTTAGGGCTAAGTCTTGCCATCACCACATCCAGGGCACCAGACAAGGCTTCTCTGCGACTGTCTTCAAGCTCTGGTATTCTTTTGATGACTCCATACACTGAGGCTTCAAACTGCTTTTCAATGGATTTTTTGTCCTTTTTGGGCACAAAACCAATTTGCTTCCATTCGTTTACAAAACCCTCCAGGGCTTTTTCATCAATGGCTTTCAGTTCATCGCCTTCCAGCGCATCTATTTTGGCACATAGCGCTTGTTTTTTCCCCAGGTTTACCACATACTCTTCTTCCTGTACCTGGTATTCTTTGCGGCGGTTTTCAAAGAAGGCATCACATACTTTTTTGAAACGCTCGTATACCGCTTGTTTTTGTTTGGCAGGAGCTGGTCCAATTTCTTTCCACTCTTTTTGCAGGTCTTTGAGTTCCTGTGCCACTTTTTGTGGGGTCTTATTGCTGGCAGTCAGTTCTTCTGCCTTTTCGCAAAGTGCTACTTTCTTGGCAAGGTTTTCTTCTCTAAACTGTTCTACGGTTTTAAAGAAGTTGTTTTTGTTGTGAAAGAAAGATTTGAAAGCTCCCCAAAAACGTTTGCTTACTTCTTTGATTTTTTCTTTAGGGATAAAACGTATTTCCTCCCATTGTTTTTGTATTTCGAGCAGTTCTTTGGTTTTAGTATTCCAGTCAGCAATTTTTTCAGACTGATAACCCGCAAACTCTTGCTCTACTTTTTCACAAAGGGCAAGTTTAAGGGCAAGGTTTTCGTCTTTTTTCTGCTTCATTTCCTGATAGTACTCACGTTTTTGTTGTAAATAATATCAGAAGCAGCTTTAAAACGTGCCCAAACTTTGTCTTGTTCTTCTCTTGGAATGGGTCCTATATGCTTGTAGTCGTTGTGCAACTCGTGCAACTCTTTGATGGCTTGCTGAATAGAAGAGCTTTCGGCAAGTTTTTCGGCGCGTTCGCAAAGCTCTAGTTTTTTCTCCAGATTTTTGCGTCGGTCAAGTTCTTTTAACTCAAAGTAGATGCTTCTCTTGTTATAATAGAGCTCCATCAGGGCATTGTAACTTGCCCACAGGCTTTTAGATTGGGCAGGAGGCACCGGACCAACGGCTTTCCATTGTTCCTGGAGTTTTTTAAACTCCTCCATACTCTTATGGCTCTCTTCAGAATCAACCAAAGCCCTTATTTCTTCGAGCAAACGCTCTTTAGTTTTTTGGTTTTCATCTTTTTGCTTTTCCTGCTGAGCTATAAACTGGCTACGCTTGCTTTTGAGTTCTTTGTAGTTGTTATAAAAAGCTTGTGTATTTTCGTCTTGCTTATACTCAAAGTCGCCTTCATCACCGCCACTTGCCTTGAATTTCTCAAGTGCTTCTTCACGCTCAAGGTTGGTGATTTCGTCAAAGAAAGGTTTGATTTTGTTAAGGGTTCGGTTGACCTTTTGCAAGTCACTTTCCTCTTTCAATTGTTCAGACAAAGCCACCAGAGCATCTTTGTCATATTGACTATAATCTTCCTCTTTTTCCTCTTCCTTTTGGTCCTCCTCCTTTTGGTTCTCTTCTTTCTGGTCTTCTTCTTTGTGGCCCTCTTGAGTTGATTCGCTGCTTTGCGTTGTTTCCGAAGTACTCTCAGCAGAAGTACTGGTTGTTTCTGGAGCATCTGCAGAGGCTGTTTCTGCGGTAGCATTGCTTGCCTCTGGTTGACTAGCGTTTTCTTCTGCAGATTGTTCAGGTTGGGAAGAGTCCTCAGCTTCTTTTTGCACCTCGGTAGTGGCTTCAGGGTCAGTTTTTACCTCTTCAGAGGCAGTATCACTGTTAGTATCTGTGCTTTCTGTGGTGTTTTCGGTGCTCGAACCAGTTGTATTGTCTGTGTTTTCAGGAGTTACAACTTTGTCCTGGGTGCTATCCTGAGAGGTTTCACCAGTAGATTTTACTTCTTCGTTTTCGGTACTCATAACTAAACTTACAATAATTGTAAAACCAATAAATGGTTGGTGCGTTGCAAGAGCGCAAAGCTATAAAAAAACTATTTAATTCTTGGCTAAATGCTGTATCATTGCAATTAAGTCAAATTTGGCAACAATACACTTATTTTTATTAAGTAAAACTTAATGCTATCAATCATGTTTATGTATCACAAACATTAATTTTAAGCAAAGAAATAGGTTTTTAGGTTTAATTCCTAACAATTTTAAAGTTACATATTTATGGACAATTCTGCAAAAATATCCCAAATACGCACCGACTATACTTTACATTCACTGCATAAAAAAGACGTGGCTGCTCATCCAATCACTCAATTTAACCAATGGTTAGAGGAAGCCATTAAAGCTGAAGTAAACGAACCCACTGCCATGCACCTTGCCACTGCTACCAAAGCAGGCAAACCATCGGGCAGGGTGGTATTGCTCAAAGATACCAACCCAGAAGGCTTTACTTTTTACACCAATTATACAAGCCGCAAGGGCGCAGAGCTTGAAGAAAATCCTCAGGCTTGCCTTACGTTTTTTTGGCCAGAGCTCCAGCGCCAGGTTCGTATTTATGGTGAGGCAAAAAAGGTGTCTGACCAAACTTCTGCCGACTACTTCGGTACTCGCCCAAGGGGTAGCCAAATATCGGCGTTGGCGTCGCCCCAAAGCTACGAAGTGGCAAACCGAGAGGTGCTGGAGTCTAAAGTAGCAGAGACCACTGCTGAGTATGAAGGCAAAACTGTAGAGCGCCCTTTGCATTGGGGTGGCTATGTATTGGTGCCCCACGAGGTAGAGTTTTGGCAAGGCAGGGCTAGTCGTTTGCACGATCGCTTGTTGTATGAGGGAGGTGAAAATGAATGGATAATTAAGAGGTTGGCACCTTAAAATAGGCGTCAGGTTTTAGCTTCAAGCGATAAGCAAACTATGCATAAGACTTGTCGCTTGAAGCTTGTGACTCACTGCCCAAAGGTTGCCACTTCACCCCCAGAACCAAAATATCGTCCACTTGTTTTTGCTTGCCTCCTGGCTCTTGGTTTTCAGATGTAATTCCGGTGCTTTCTACACTTACCCACTCCAAAAGGGTTTGCTCCAATACTTCCTTTTGCTTTGTCATGTCATTGGCCGACAGACTATGCAATAATTCACGGAAGCGTTTCTTCATAAATTTACGCCCATACATTCCTCCAAACTGGTCTTGGTAACCATCGGAGTATAGGTAAAAAGTAGTAGGCATTGATACATCAATGTTGTGTACGGTCAGCTGTATTTTTTCGTCTTGTTTGTGGTGCTCATTGATCCCGTTTGTATCGCCTTTAACTTCTGTCAACTGACCGTTTTGTACCAACATCAAAGGGCTTTTGGCACCTACAAACTGCATTGTTTGCGTAGCCTTGTCTATGACACAAAGTGCTATATCCATTCCATCGCGCACCTGAGTATCTTCGGTGCGTAAGGTATAACGCAAAATCAAGTCGAGCCGGGTAAGTATTTGTTTGGGCGCATATACTTTGTTCTGGATAATAATATTAGTCAAAGCCTGTGAGCCCAAAATAGTCATAAAAGCCCCCGGCACCCCGTGTCCTGTACAATCACCTACCGCAATAAATACCCTGCCTTCGGCTTCCTCTACCCAGTAAAAGTCGCCCGAAACAATGTCGCGGGGCTTAAAAAGTACAAAGTGGTCAGGTAAGTGTCGCTTGAGTGTTTTTTCGAAGGGTAAGATTGCCCGTTGGATGCGTTTTGCGTAGGTAATGCTGGCAGTAATGTCTTGGTTTTTGTTATCCAACTGTTCAAACATTTGTGCATTACCAATGGCAATGGAGACATACAAAGACAAGTTTTTTAACAGTTTGAAATGGCGGTCGGTGTAAGCGTTTTCTTCAAAGCTTTGTACACTTATCAAACCTACTACTTCATTCTCGAGCAACAAGGGTAGGTAAATTGCCGAACGGGGCATCTGTGCAAGCGAACCATCTTCAAGTGGAGTATTAATGTTAAAACTTTCAACAAACTCAGGGTATTCTTGCTGGATGTTTCCGGTTCTGATTGACGCTTTTTGCTCAATACATAATACGGCAAGTTGTTGCTTGTCTAAGGTACTACGTGAATAGTGTTTATAGCGTTGTCCTCTCTCTATGGCAAGCCTAAAATCAATGCTTTGCCGTTTGGTATAATAAATACCAATGCCAAAAATAGTGGCATCCATCAGTTTGTTTACGTGGGTATAAATGGTAAACAACACTTGGTCTAAATCAAGTGAGGCGATAATTTCTTGCCCTATATTGGTCAGTAGTTGAATGTTTTTGTACGATTCTTCCAGGTAGGCATGTTGGGCGCGCAACTCTTCTTGTTGTTGTTGAATCTCCTCATTGGCATTGTTTAGCCCTTCTACTGACAAGTCCAGGTCAGCATTTACCCTGTTGAGTTCCCGATTGGCACGTTGCTTACTACGGAAAAAAAACAAGGCCACCAGCAGCAATACAGAGGTAAGCCCCAACCCCAGGTAAGTGGTGCGTTGGGTAAGTTTGCGTTGTCTGATATCGGCATTGAGCAAAGCTTTTTCTTTGGCAAGCGAATCTTCGCGTTTTTTGGATGTATA
This sequence comes from Microscilla marina ATCC 23134, assembly GCF_000169175.1. NCBI lineage: Bacteria > Pseudomonadati > Bacteroidota > Cytophagia > Cytophagales > Microscillaceae > Microscilla > Microscilla marina. The sequence continues at coordinate 11,437 of NZ_AAWS01000040.1, read as the reverse complement.
ACTGGCTTCCAGGTGAGTAAGTTTTCGTATACTGACTTCGTTCAAAAGGCTATCGGCCATTTTCTTAAAAAGTACCTGACACTCGTAGGCTTTTTTGTAGTTACCCAAGTGCTGGTATACATTTGCCAATGCCTCTACCCCATCTCGCACAATGACCGGGTTGCCCACTCCCCTTGCCGACTTTACTCCTTTGACTAAATACTGTTTGGCTTTTGTATAGTTTGTTTGTTGGTAATGAGCCATTCCCAAGTGAACAAAAGCTTCTGCCATCAAATCTTTCTCGCCCATTTGAGTCCGCATACTCAAGGCAGTTTCCAGGTATGCCTGTGCTTTGTCAAATTGTCGCAATTTAAGTGAGAGTTTTCCCAGTTTCAGGTTGCCAGTAGCCACTCCGTTTTTGTTGCCTATTTTTTCACTTATTTTAAGTGCCTTATTATATACCAACAATGCTTTGTCATATTTGCCCTGCTGATAATATACCGTCCCCATATTGTTGTGATTGGCTGCTACTTCTTGTTGCACGTTGGCCTCCTGGTTTAGGGTCAATGCTTTCTGAAAAAAAGCCAGTGCTTTTGAATAACTATTTTGGCTGGTATAAATCAACCCCAGATTGTTATAACTCAAAGCCATTCCATTTTTATCCTTGGTTTGCTCCCTTATCTTGAGTGCTTTTTGATAAAAACCCAATGCTTTATGGTAATTGCCTTGTTTGGAGTATACAATGCCCAAGTTATCGTAGGTGCGGGCAATTCTGCTCTTAGAGCCTAACGCTTCATCTAGTTTCAATGCTTTGGTATATACCTCTAGTGCCTTGGGGTAGTTGCCTTGCTTGGTATATGCCAGTCCCAAGTTACTGTAATTGTAAGCCATTCCGTTTTTAGCCCCAATTTCTTTGTTAATGCTTAGAGCCTTGTATAATACCTTAAGGGCTTGTGGGTAATTGCCTTGACTGGTATAAATAGCGCCTATGTTGTCGCAACTAGCAGATATCCCCCGCTTGTCGTTGAGCTTAAGGCGAATTTCGAGTCCTTCATCCTGAAAAGCCAACGCCTTCAGGTAATTGCCCTGCATAGAATGAATAAGCCCGATATTGCTATAATTGGTTGCCATTCCTTTTTGATCGTTGGTTTGTTTACGCCATTCAAGCGATTGGGTCAGGTATCGAAGGGCGGCTTTAAAATCATTTTTATACCATTGGTTAACCCCTAAACCGTTATAGGCATTGGCTTTCCCTATTTTATAGTCCCCTTTTTGGGCAGCTTCCAGGGTTTTGTTATACAGTTTGGCAGCCTTAAGGTAATGTCCCTTGTGCATCATCACCCAACCTAGTGGGTAATAAGCATCAGCAATGCCTTTATAATAAGCGGTTTTATTTGATAACTCTACTGCCTTTGAAACATAATGAGCTACTTGGGCAGAGTCTGAGGAACGGTACTCATGGGCAATCAGATTGTATACGTCTACCCTTTGCCGATCGTCAAGGCGGGTTTGCAACAATTGCTTGAGTGAGTCTATTCTGACTTGTTTTTGCGAAAAAGCGGTGCTGTTATAGGTTAGTAGGATAAGAATACATAACCTTAGTTTTTTCATAATATATCTTATCAATCAGTTCGTAGGGCTATCATTTTTTACCCAGGGGTGGTATTAGGTTGAGTGCTTGTTTAAAGTTAGCCAAAATTTTGAGCAACTTTGTAAAGTAACAGCAAATACTTTGCTGATGATGGTTTAACAATATAACTTACTGATTTTAGACGTATTTAGTTGGTATTTGTATTACTATTTTTTGCAATAGACTTTAAAACAAGGTTTTTATAAGATATAGTTGCAGGTTTTAGAAAAATGTAACTATATCTATGACTGATTTTATCAAAAACACCCTATTTTAGTGATCTGGAAAAAATAAGATGTGCCAATTTAAGAAAATATATTGTTCTCAGACGATTCAAAAAAAACGGTGCATAGCCAAAGCTATGAGGCTTTTTTTTTTGAGAAGAATGAGGGCAATAGATACACTTTAATGGCTCAAATTATTTATGAAAGATCACTTAGAGACATCGTCCTTGATAAATGTAGTATGATTCGTAAGCAGTTTCCTGACTTGGGCAGCCTTAAAAAATTTATCACACAAAGTTATCAAAACAAAAAAGGTTGGCCTACGGCTATTCTAAACGTGCATACCCAACAAGACTATCGTCCAGACGTAAAAGGGGCGCTGTCTATATTTATGAACATTAGCGGAGAGAGTCATTGTACAGTAGACAATCGTCAAGTCACAATTCCTGAGGCATTCTTTTTTGTAACCAATCAACAACAACATTACACTTTAGCCATTGAAACATCTCGCCCGGTAGAAACTTTCAATATTCATTTTGCCGATCGTTTGGTAGAGCAGGTATACGAGAGTTTGTTGTTGCCTTCTGACTACCTACTCCAAAACAGCGGGCATATCAATGGCCCTCAACTACTGTTTTATAACCAATTGCACCGCAAAGATGCGTACCTGATGGGGTTGATTCAAGCCATCCGTCAAGCACCTCATTATCAGGTCAATACTTTGTCGTTGGGGCAACAGTTTGCAAGCAAAACAACTCAAGAACACTTATGGCTGGAAGAGAAACTGTACGAAATATTGGTGTATTTGCTACAGCTGCACCGCAACATACTTAAGAAGGTAGAGCAACTGCCTCCTATCAAGCAAACTACTCGTGTAGAGTTGTACAAACGGCTGGGGTTTGCCTTGGATTATTTACATAGTTTTGCCCACTGTACTATTCAGCTCGACGATTTGGCACAAACAGCTTGTTTGTCTAAGTACCATTTTTTGCGCTTGTTCAAGCAAGTATTTGGGCTTACACCTTACCAATACCTGGCAAAGATACGCCTCGAAAATGCCCAAAGCCTGCTCAAAACTACCCAAATGACTGTTCACGAGATTGCCTACACCATTGGCTACGAAAACGCTACGTCTTTTTGTCGGGTATTTAGGCAACGGTTTAAGGTGTCGCCTCAGCAGTATCGGTCGATGATTGGATAGTTTGATGGTTGGATAGTTTGATGTTTCAGGAAGTAAAAAGTGCGGCCTAAAAAACAATTAGCAATTTTGGTACATGCACCTTTGGGTATGAGGTATTATCTTGCATTATCATTTATTTATCAACAAACACTCTCACTTTATGCATCCCCCTCTGTATATCTCATTATTGTTTGGTTTGCTCACTTTGGCACTACTGGTAGCCTATTTGTACGGCGTACAATACGGGCTCAAAAAAATGGGGCTGAGTACTCCCCAATTCATTCGCCGCTTTGCCTGGATGACGTTGCCGCTTTTTGGCTGGTTTGCCCTTTCGGGAAGCCTATCCTACCTGGGCTTTTTTGCCAATTTCTCCACCATTCCCCCTCGTTTTGCTATAGCACTTGTAGTACCCATGCTTTGCATCATTGCCTTTATGAGTTCCACCACTGGTCGTGCTATTATTGCACATCTCCCCTCTCACTGGTTGGTGTATGCACAGGTTTTTCGTATTCCTATGGAGCTTATCTTGTGGGCGTTGTTTATTGAGCAGGTCATTCCAGTTCAAATGACTTTTGAGGGGTTCAATTACGACGTGCTCACGGCGGTGTTTGCTTTGCCTATAGGGTATTTTTGTTTTACACGTTCACGTTTGCACAAACGCTGGGCTATAGCCTGGAACGTGGTTGGTTTAGGGTTGGTCACAACCATTGTTACCATTGCTATTTTGTCGGCACCTACCCCGTTTAGGGTGTTTCATAATGCCCCTGCCAATACCTTTATTGCTTGCCTGCCCTATATATGGTTGCCAGGGTTTGTGGTTCCTATGGCTTATTTGATACATTTTGCTTCGCTGCGCCAATTGCTGAGTAACGAGCCAGGCAATCAATAACACCTGTAAAACCGAGGCTACACATATTTTTTTTGTGCCCTGAGCTGCCCCAGGTAATACTTGATCTGTGGGTATTGCTCCAGGTTTTTAGGAATGCGTACTACTTGCCTCTCAAAGTTGTGTTCCAGCCCACTGGTCACCCCTTCGGTAAACACTACCAAATGTTGACTGTTTTCTTTGAGTACACCAATATTTTTGAGTACTACTTTGCTGGTTTCTCGGTTACCCTGATAACGAATAAGGCATTGGGGAGTCAACTCTATCATTAGTTGGTGGGCTTTAAAGGTAAGCTTCAAATAGCGGATCAGAATGATCATAACTACTACCCAAAACCAAAAGCTCATTCCACCTCCATGGCTTGACTGGAACTCATAAACGCCCATATCTGTGACAATGACTGACTCTGAGGTGCTTGAATCGCTTAAAAACAATATTGTCAACGATGTAAATAATAATACCAACATTTGTTTGATGTTTTTTCTATGTTGCTGGGCGTCTAACACAAATCTTCCTATTAGTTGGGCACTATTTACAGTAGGGAGGGGCTTGCGGGTGGGTAATGCAGGTTTTTGTTGTTGTGCCTGCCTGACCAAGTGTTGGTAATTCTCCCAGAATTTCTCTTCTGAAGGGGCTTGCGCATATTGTGCCCACATGGTATGGGCTGCTTGCTCTAAATTGTTGGGTAAAACGCTTGGTTTCATAGTATATTCTAAGTTTAGGTAATGGCTCCCTGGTTCCAGGCGAGTTTCTCTTCCAAAAAAACCTTGATTTCGTCATAAGACTCTACCACATTGGGTATATATACTACTCTGGAGTTAGAAGTAAAGTTGTTTTCGCAAAGCCAATAATTGATATTATGTCGCCATCCGGTTTGGCTAACCATCAGTCCCAGATTACTTTCTTTTATCTTTTGAATTTTGTCCAGGTCAATAAAAGCAGTAGCCAACCTGGCTCCTCGTCGGATAATTTTATCAGGTTGTACTTCTATAATAGTGTTTTCGAGCGAGGTAGACATTACCAATACTTTAAAGGCAATCATACAGATTGAAAAACCAACCAACGACAAAAACGCTCCTACTCCAAGTGGGATATTGACATAAATTAAAACCAATGCCAATAATAATTTAAACACTCCATCGGGTAGTTGCCTGGCATACAAGTACTTTTTCTTAAACTGCTTGAGCTTGTGGTCGTTCATCATAAAAACCCCGGTAAGGTGTAAAGGAGGCGAAGGGCGGCGGGTATGGATGGGCTTGGGAGACACCTGAAGGTATGTAGCATTTTTTTTAGCTGTATGAAGCAGTGCCTCATAATTTTGCCAAAACTGCATTTTGCCCGACTTTTTCAGGGCAAGGTTGGTTTCGTGGTCATTTTGAACATGGTCGAGCTTTGCCCATAAAGCATGCGCTTGTTTGTCTAATTGGTGAGGAGATATGGGCAGGTTTTTCGACATCTTGCTATTTTTTTTATGACAATAATTTACCACAAAAATTGGTCAATATCAAGCAAGTAATCTACTAAGACACATAAAAAAAGGTGTCGATACCTCGACACCTTGTATAAACTAAGGGATAAAAAACTTTGTTATTTGGCTTCGTCAGCGGCTGGCGCTTTTTCTACTTTGCCATTGCCCTTGCGTTTTTTGATTGCTTGCTCAGGGTCTTCGCCATTGATTTTGGCACGAATGGCTATTTCTAACTCTTCAAACAAGTCAGGGTTGTCTGAGATCAACGCTTTTACTTTGTCGCGCCCTTGGTCGAGCTTAGACCCTTTGTAAGAGAACCAAGAACCAGATTTTTTGATAATGTCAAGCTCTACGCCTAAATCTAAAATCTCGCCTACTTTAGAGATTCCCTGCCCATACATAATATCAAACTCTACTACTTTGAACGGAGGTGCTACTTTGTTTTTCACTACCTTTACTCTGGTACGGTTACCTGTAATATTATCGGCGCTTTCTTTGATCTGTCCAATGCGGCGAATGTCCATACGAATAGACGCATAAAATTTAAGGGCATTACCACCAGTAGTGGTTTCAGGGTTTCCGAACATTACCCCAATTTTTTCGCGCAACTGGTTGATAAAAATACAAGAACAACTTGTTTTGTTGATGGTTCCGGTGAGTTTTCTCAATGCCTGAGACATCAAACGTGCCTGTAACCCCATTTTGCTATCTCCCATTTCACCTTCAATCTCTGCTTTAGGTACCAAAGCTGCTACCGAGTCAATTACCATCAGGTCAATGGCACCTGAGCGAATCAAATGCTCGGCAATTTCGAGGGCTTGTTCTCCGTTATCGGGCTGCGAAATCAACAAGTTTTCGGTGTTGATGCCTAGTTTTTCGGCATAGGTTTTATCAAATGCGTGCTCTGCATCTACAAAAGCCGCAATGCCTCCTAATTTTTGGGCTTCGGCTATACAGTGCATTGCCAAAGTAGTTTTACCAGAAGATTCAGGGCCATATATTTCTATTACTCTACCACGAGGAATGCCGCCTACACCGAGGGCAATGTCAAGCCCCAGCGAACCTGTTGGGATTACCTCTACCTCTACTACTTTCTCGTCGCTCAAACGCATCACCGTTCCTTTACCATAAGCTTTGTCCAGCTTTTCTAAGGTCATTTGGAGGGCTTTTAGTTTTTCAGTAGTGTTGTTATTTGACATAAGAAATGCGCGTTTAAAAAAATGATATGATTGATGTTAATATTATATAATTAATTGAAGTTGCGAGGTACAAGCGACAAGCTTCAAGTGCCAGTTATATTCGTACCTGAAATATATAAATAGCTGGAAGTTAAGCTTTTACAGTTTATATGCTGCAACTTGGGTTAATTAGTTTTGCTTAATAGATTAGTAGAAGCATCCCTAATATTTATCAGATTTAAAGCAATTTAGAAAAATATTTAGTTACTTACAATCTGTTCTAATTGCTATTTATGTGAGCAAATATACAAAGTTTTACGGATAATAGAGATTGATTTGCTAAAATAAACTTGGCAAAATTTACTTTTTTTTTCTTATTTAATTTCATGCAGGGGAGAATATTCGCACTTTTAGGTTTTTTGGGGTTGGCTTTGCTCAAAAACGTGGCATTTGCACAGTTAAACAATCGGGTATTTGAAGATTCATTGGTAATAGCCCCCGAAAATGCTCAAAAACTCTACCTTCAGGTGCATAACCTCAATTTTGTAAAAAATAACGAGTACTTTAACGACATTATTCCAGGGTATACCCTGTTTGGCTATCAACTTAAGCCACGTTTGGTTTACTTCCCAGCAAAAAACGTAAGGATAGACGCAGGCCTGTATGTGTTGCAAGACTTTGGCAATGACTATTTTACGACCGTAGCCCCGGTTTTTTCGGTCAAGTTCAAAAAAGACTCCACCAGCCTTACTTTAGGCACCCTACAAGGCAACCTCGCCCACCGTTTGATCGAACCTTTGTATGATTTTGACCGGGTAATGACCAACCGTCTGGAAAACGGGCTACAATTGATTCATCACAAACCCGGTTGGTACCTTGATTTATGGGTAGACTGGCAAACTGCCATGCGTCGGGGGGTGCAAGAAGAGATATTTGGAGGGGTGCATACTTATATTGCCCCATTGCGCACCCATAGCATTCAAGTAAAAGTACCCGTACAGTTTACCATTTTGCATCAAGGTGGGCAAGAAGCCTTCATTGCCAAACCCATTCTCAATACCATGAACCTTGCCACCGGGCTACAGGTACACTTCAATTTTGGTAAACACGCTTTTGTACAACAGTTACGGCTCGAAAATTACGTACTTGCCTCGCAAGCAGCAGAAGTAACCATAGGGCAACCCGACTTTGACAATGGACGAGCGTTTTACGGTAATTTTACCCTGGCTACCCGCTGGGGCGACTTGATGGGTAGCATTTGGCTGGGCGATCGGTTCAACTCGGCACAAGGAGGAGGGCTGTACCGCTCTACCGGAGTAACCAACAAAACCTATACAGAACGCCATCGTGATATTTTATTGGTACGCTACCTGCGCAATGTACGTATCAGTCCCGATGTTACCTTTAGTTTTAGGCTAGAGCCTAGCTACGATTTTAACCACCAAAAGGTAGAAGTTGCCGCAGGGCTGTACTTGCATTATACACCTCGTTTTTTCTTGCTCAAAACAGGCACAGGGAGTGATTAGTAATACACCTTGCCTATATTAAAAACTCGCTTAAACTTTTATTCCCATCCATAAAATATCGTCGCGTTGCTCTACACCTTGCATATGCTGCGATAGCTCTTTATTGATCACTTCGTATTGTTGAGCAAGCGACAAGCGGGCATTGGTTTGCAACAGGTTTTTCAGTCTTTTTTTACCAAACTTTGTGCGTTCCCTATCATTTTGGTCGGTCAAACCGTCTGACCCTACATAAAGCAAGCTACCTGCGGGCAACAACAACGTCTTTTTTTCAAACTCCCGGTTTTTGGGTTGTATGCCTCCAATAGCCCTACGGGTACCCCTAAGTTCTTCTATCTCTCTATGACCTTGTCTGATATAAAACAAAGGACGCCTGGCTCCCGCAAATACCACGGCTACACTGCTGGTTGTTTGTGGCTCCAAAACCAACACTGCCACGTCCATTCCACTGTTGTTACGGGTATCTTCCTGGCGCAACACCTTTTTTATTTTTTTATGCAACAAATTCAAAATACCTACAGGGTCGAGCACCTTGTCTACTTTAATGATATTGTCTAGCAGGGTATTGGCCACCATACTCATAAATGCCCCTGGTACCCCGTGTCCGGTACAGTCAGCCACAATCAAAATTGTTTGCACCTGTTGTTGATCTACCCAATAAAAATCGCCCGAAACCACGTCTTTGGGCTTATACAAGACAAAGTATTCGTTAAAATAGTCGCGAAGACTGGTACTATCAGGCAAGATGGCAGTTTGAATAAGTTTGGCGGCTTCTATACTTTTGCCAATGCGGTAACGGTACCACGAGAGCTCCTTGTTTTTACTTTGTAGTGTATCGCGGTGGGCGGCTATTTCGGCCTGGGTTTGCTGTAACTCCTTGTTTACTTCTTGTAAGGTATGGTATGCTGCCTGTATTTCCATTGTTTTTTCTTTGATCACATCGTGTTGTTTTTCTGCTTCCTGTTTCTGCACTGCCAATTGTTGGTTAGTTTTACGCCTTTTTTGGTTTATTCTGTAAAGCAGCAAAGCCACTATAATAATGGCCGCAAAACCAATGAGGGCTATCACAGAAATCATTTTTTGAGTTTGTCTGGCTTTTTTTTCGAGCGCTACTTCTTGCTTCAGTACCAACTTCTCAGCTTCGTGCTTATAGTTTGCTTTTAGCCGGGCTATCTGCTTGTTTTTTTTCATGCTAAACACGCTGTCTTTCAACCCAATGGCTTGCTCTTTGTAACGCAAAGCTTTTTCAAAATCTCCCTTGGTTTTATAGTACTGGGTGTACAACTCATAAAAGTTAGCCTCAAAATTTTTGCTTCCTACCACCTTTGCCAAATGCAGGGCATCTTTCAAATGTTGGGGTACAGGCTTGGTTTGTTTAGTATCTAAATAAAACTGAATAAAATCTACGTAAGTACCTAGTATAGAAAAGCTGTCTTTGGCTTTCTTAGACAAGTCAATAGATTTAATGAAAGTTTGTTCTGCTTGCTTATAGCTTTTTTGGTGATAATAAATCAATGCCAAATTACTGTAAATCAATCCCTGGTTTTTTACATCTTTGGTAGCTATGGCAAGCTTGAGCCCTTCAAACAAAGGAAGGTAGGCTTTTGCATACCTTTTTTCTGCAATATGGGTATACCCTATATTATTGTATGAAACGATCGCATTTTTGATGTGTTTGACCGCCAGGCTATGCATCAATCCTGTCTGATAGTGTTTGAGTGCTTCTTTAGGTTTTTGAAGCTTGCTATAAATAAGCCCAATATTGAGGTTGAGCAATCCTTGTAGGCTGTCGAGGCGAACACTGTCTGCCAACTTGAGCCCCTTTAGCAGTTCGGCAATGGCTTTGTCATACTCACTCAACACAATGTAGGCAATGCCTACGTGATTGAATGAGCGAAGATAACCAGGCATATATTGGAGTTTTTTCCCTAGTTGACGCGCTTGTTTAGCGTACTTAATAGACGTGGTGGGGTGCTTGTTTAGGTAGGCTTCTGCTAAGTTATTTAACAGCGTAATACGGTGAATATTCGGGGGTGTTTTTTCAAGCATGGCTTTCAGGCTGTCTATTTTTTGAGCCTGCAAAGATAAAGTACATACACATAAAGTAAAAAGAAGGAAACATAAGCACCTGATAATACACTCAAAATAATGTTTGTCTACATTCAACCCATTACTCATACGATTTTGCGTTTTCACGTAAAAATACAACAAATATGGCAATAGCTTCTCATTGCAGCAAAAGATATTTCGGGATAGGTTAAGAAGAAGCTAAAGTTGATTAGAAAACGTAAAACCCAATACACTTTATATTTTTTTTCTGGTAAACAGTTGCTTTTATTATTGGCACAAAAAAGCCCTTGCTTATGGCTATAAACAAGGGCTTTTGGTAGGGTGTATGCTGATCAACCACCACCAGGCAAGTTGCCCACATAAATTCTTTTAGAGCCACCTTTTAGATTTTGCATCTCTTTGGCAGACAGCTTTTGCGTTTTTTTGCTTGTTTGTTTTGTGATATTTTTCATTGTTATGCGATTTAAATTTAACTTTATGGGTACAATTTATCACAATTTGCATAAACATCAAACTTGTTCGGGCAATAAAACTGCCTTGGGCAGGCTCAAAAACATTATTTCTTTAACTTGGTCAAGATTGTATAACCTGCCATCTTCCCTCTTTTGTTATAAAACTCCGACCGTACCAGCCCTACTCCTTTGGCAAACCATTCTACCGTACGTGAACGGGTTTTTATAAAAGACATTTTCATTTCGCTGTTATAGGTTATTTTTACACAGTCGAAAGTACCCGCAGGAGTCGTTACCTTTTCTAAACCTACCACCTTACGATCAGTCATTGCTATTTTGGTATTAAACATATTAGGCATTCCTTCGGCTTGTACTTTCATAGTCAGGGTGCCATTTTTCAGGGTTTGACCCACGCTAGGATTTGCCGGAATGTCGAGGTAGTCACTTTCCATCTCTATTTTCATATTTTTCCCCTTTTGCTGCCCTGCCACTGGAGTCAATGCCCCAAACTCAAATTTAAACACCCCATTTTCACACACTGCTTTGTACTTCCCTTTTGCCTTTACGTCTTTATCTTTTTTATCGTAATAGGCGTAGTCTACGTTCAACATTACTTTGCCATTTGCTTCGGTTTTGTCAGATATGTTTAGCCGCACAATGTTTTGTAGTTTGCCCTTACGAGAATAGTTTTTCAGCTCCATGGTGGCCCCTTTGCTGCTGGCAATATACATGGTACAATCTCCACTATCACCTGGTACAAAAGCCATTAAAGCACTCAAAATTAGCAGGTTAAGCACAAATAAGCTTAAATTTTTAAAACGTTTCATTTTTTTAAGTTTAAGTTTTG
>NZ_AAWS01000039.1 GCF_000169175.1 Microscilla marina ATCC 23134 | reverse complement strand
CTACCTTTACACTTTTCATCATTATGCAACTATTCCGCAACCACATGAGCAAACTCCACTATTTGACGAACTTTTCTTGTGAGCTCACTCCTGTGTTCTGTTTTTTGCCCCCATGCTCACATTCAATACCCAAGTCATATTTACCCCGGCCATTGGTGGGGTGGAGTACCTGCTGGACAGTTTTACCTCGCTGGAAATCACCAGCTCGTGGAAAAACCTGGGTGATATGGCCGTACTCAAATTGGGTAGGTTAAGGGGTCAGTTCAACAAGCAGCTCAAAGAAGGAGATGGAGTAGAAATCAAACTGGGCTACGATGGCGAGTTGCATACTGAGTTCAAAGGTTATATTGCCCGGCTGCTCCCCAACCAACCCTTCGAGATGCATTGCCTGGACGAAGTCTATCATTTGCAGCGCTCCAACCTCAACAAAACCTGGAAGCACGCCACTTTGAAGGAAGTAATTGAAGAAGCTATAAAAGGCTTTGAGGTGGAGTTTGTGAACCCCAAAGAGGTGCCCGAAGTAGTGCTCGCCCCCTTTCGGGTGGCCAATGCCAGCGCCGCCAAAGTGTTGCAAAAGCTCAAAGACAACTACGGGCTGGCGATGTACTTTCGGGGCAAGCAGTTGTACGTGGGCTTGCCTTATTCAGAGGATGTAGCGGCTACTACTGGGGTAGATGAACCTGTGGTGTATGACTTACAGCGCAATGTACTTGCCACCGAGTTGGAGTATCGCCGCAAGGAGGACATCAAGATTAAGCTCAAGGCGACTTCATACCTCAAAAACAATCAAAAACTGGAAGTGTACGCAGGCAGTGAAGAAGGCGAGCTGAGAACCTGGATTTCGCCTGAGCCCATTGCGGACAAGGACACTTTGCAAAAAATTGCGGACGAAAAGGTCAAACTGTACCGCTACGAGGGCTACAAGGGGGGAATCAAAACCCTGGGCATTCCACACGTGGTGCATTCGGCACGTTGCCAAATCCGGGATGCTGACTACCCCGAACGTGAGGGATTGTATTTTGTAGATGAAGTAAAAACCACGGTCAGCAAAACCGGGGGCTTCAAGCGAGCCGTCAAAATTGGAAGGAGGGCACAGTAAACTAAACTATGGATGAAAATATCAACGCTTTTATTGCTTCCATCAGGCGGATTATGGAGGCTTTACCCACTGACAGCAAAAATATCCGGGGCACGGTGGTAGAGGTAGACGAAGCCGCCCGCACTTGCGAGGTGCAACCGCTGGGCGGCGAAGCCCCCCTGCCCGATGTACGTCTGGTAGCAAGTATCGATAGTGAAGTAATAGGCGGGGTAGTGTTTATTCCCAAAATAGGCAGCCCGGTGATTGTATCGATGCTCGAAGCCTCGGAAAGTGAGGCTTATGTGACCAGTTTTGGGGAAGTAGAAAAGCTTATCATCCGGTTTAGCGAAGATAGCTTTGCCGAGTTGAGCGAAGCAGGTTTGAACTATAAAAACGGTGAGTTGGAAGTAAACCTGAGCCAGGATGCCCACCAGTTGAAAGTGGGTGATTTGAGCGTGCAACTGACCGCTGACAAGTTAGCATTAAATGGGGATAGTGCAGGTGGGCTGATCAAAATCAAAGAGCTCAAAACCGAGTGGAACAAGAACAAGGCAATCCTGGATGGCTTGGTTCATATACTTTCGGGACCACCCATTCCAGAACCGGGCAATGGCAGCCCTTCGGCGTTGCAGGTCTCCCTCAAGGGAGCTGTGGCGGGCAAACAGACCGGGGTATTAAAAGATTCGATCATCAACAAAAAAGTAACGCACGGCGATGGCGACAACTGACCCTAACAAATGGCGCAAGGTGATAGATGTGCTGCTCTCGGAAGTGGATGGAGACCTCGCTTTTGAAAACGGTGACTTTGCTCTGGGCGATGCCACCGTACAGCATCAGGCACATCACCTGGTGGCAAACAAAGGGGATTTGCGTGCTACCCCCCAGGCAGGTGTTGGGCTACACATATTTCTGGGCGACGAAAACCGGGATTTGAGTGAGATGCGCGCCGAGATTGAGCTACAACTGGAGCTCGATGGGCAAACCATAGAATCTGTCCGCATTGACCTGACCCAGGGAGAAGGGCACGAGCTGGTGCAGATTGAGGCGGGGTGGAGTAATTAAATGGTTGAATGGTTTCGCTTCGCTAATGGTTAAATGGTTAGCGCAAAGCGATGATTGATACACCGATATAGATATGATACAAGTTTATACTACTTACGAGGGGCAAAATATCATAGACCTTGCCCTGCAACTCTATGGAAACCCCCAGGCATTTTTTGTGCTTTTGGACGACAACCCCACGCTTTCGCTGGATGAGGAGATTGCAGCAGGTACCAAGGTTAGGTATGACCCTGATAAAGTAGACATTCGTGACTACCCCTTGGTCAAGTACTTTCAAAATAAGCTGCCCCAGGCGGTAATTGTAAAAACAGGAAATTAAATACTATACTAAGATTAAAGTGATTTTAGGATTTACAGGATTGATTAGTGTTGGTATTCAAACAATTAGTCAAAATCCATCTTCAAAACCATTTTTGTTTAAGTATACAAGCAAACAACCATGGCAAGAACCCTTACTCAAATACGCAACGAACTGCTGGCGGCCAAGGCTGCCGAACCCAAGCTCGATGCCCTGGATTCTCCCTCTAATTTTGCGATCTGGCGACTCTGGCTCTATGTGGTGGCCATGGCAGCCTGGACGCTGGAGCAACTCTTTGATCACCACAAGGCAGCAGTGGAAGCCCGGCTCGCTCAAAGCATATTTGGCTCGGCAGAATGGTTTGTGCTACAGGCAACAAAATTTCAGTCCGGCGACAACCTCGTCAGGGATCAAAATGGAGCACTTGGTTATGCCCAGGTATCTCCCGAAAAACAAATTATTAGTCAAGCGGCCATTTCGGTGGCCAGCGGCAATGACAACGTTGCCACGCTCAAGGTAGCCAAAACGGTGAACGGACAGCCGGGGCAACTTTCGGCAGGCGAACTGGCAGCGGCCAGAGCCTACATTGATCGCTTGCAACCGCCAGGGGCTTATGTGGTGGTCAACAGCTTGCCCGGCGACATCGCAAGGCTCAGCCTGGAAGTATACTACAATCCCTTGCTGGAACCTGCCCCATTCAAAACAAGCATAGAAACCGCCATCAAACAGCACTTAGCCAACCTGCCCTTTGACGGTAAAATACTGAAATCTAAAATTGTGGATGCAGTTCAGGCAGTGGCAGGAGTAGAAGATGTTGTCATTACATTATTTGAAGCAAAGGCAAGTGGAGAAACTTACACTCCAGTAAACCGGGTGTACATCCCCAAATCGGGCTATGTAAAAATAGACAATGCACACCCGCTCAAAGACCATCTCACCTTAAAAACTCCTTTATAAAATAAGTAAATAAAAGCATGACCATTGACTGGAACAAGTTTGTGCGCTGGCTAGTGCCTTCGTACCTCAAAAAGGAACAAGCACGGCATTTGGCTTGGTTGCAAGTAATGCTTACCCCCATCAAAACCTTGTATGAGCATTTTGTGGCGTTCAGAGTAGCTACCCAACTGGAAATCGCCATCAGCAACCAAACGATGGTGCTCGAAGAAGAGCTCAACCGAAGGTTAGGACTGAGTCAGGAGGTAGTGATCATCAACCAAACGTATCAGAGAAATCGCCGCTATATCTATTACCTCAGCGAAGCCTCCAGTTTGCAATATTATCGTTACTCATTGCGCGAAATTGTCGAAAAAAACATCATTCCAAAGTTTAGCTATGCGCTGGGCGAATTTCAGGGAGAGTACGATTTTGTAGTACAGATTCCAGCACTGAGTGAGGATCAACAACTTCAGATTCGTGCCTTTATCGATAAATACAAATTACCCGATAAGGTTTATGCAATTATCACCAAAGAATAAGCAGCACACACTATGGCAAAAATATTAGACCTCATTACGGGCGGACACCCCGGCTCGCTGGACGATTTGCTCCATTTGCAGGAAGCTCAGCAAGAAGGGCAAGCGGCAGCATTTATGGCGTTGGGACTTGACTTGAGTAAGTCCTATATTTTGAAAGGCTGCGAAATCAGCGAAGATGACGCAGGGTTTGCTACCACCACCGCAGGCATGATGCTCCACAATGGTGAAGTATTCGAAGTGCAAGAGCAAAGCATCCCGGATGCAGAAAATTACGGCTGGGCAATTGAGGAAACTTATCGCCCAGGCAACCCAGTGATTTATGCCAATGGCAATGTCCATTCACCACATAAAATAAGGAGACTTAAGTTGGTAAACCCTTCTTTGGATCAAGCTGAGGTGGTGCATCAAGAGTTGTGGCATACCAGGGTTGCCTTGGGCACTGAAGAAGGCATAGTGGCAGGCTTCGATCTGAAAAAGCCGTTCGGCGACAGCCTCATATTCCATGCGGAACGCACTGGCAACCAGGACAACCAAACTGAAATTGTTTGCCAGGGCAAAAAGTGGCGCATCTCAGGGGATATTGTGATCAACTTCCCTCCGCCTTTTGGCGGCAACTATGAAGGGGATGTATTCCAGTTTTATTGCCAACCTAACAAGTGGCAAGATGCCTTGGAGTTTTTAGTAGTCCAGGGGCAAATACCTGCCAATGCCCTTCTTTTGGGCAAGGCAATCCTGTACGATATTGATGAGCAGATAGGCGCCAATGTAGAGCAATTGTATGCCGGGCATGAGGATTATGAATTGAGAATAGATATTGAGGTACGTAAAACTAGTAGCAGATTAATCAAGTACATTCCAGTTCATGAATATTTTGATCAAACCGATAATGAGGTTTGGGTAAGAATTGCCCTACCCATTAAAAGGGCAATTGATGCCAAACTACAACAGTCGCTCTATGCAGAAGTAGAACTAAGGGAAAACCGTTATCCCTTTAGAGTAAGTCTCTTTGGCTACCTTCCGCTCAATTCCTTACCTTTTTACTCGAAAATCCTGGAAGGCTTTTCACAAAATTATTTTGCACCACAGTCTACTAAAAGAATTAGAACGACCATTTGCCGCTCACCCGACCGCTTAAATACTTTTCAGTCAATAAGTAATGTAATGGCAGATTTGTCGCCCACAGAACTAAATTTAATAAATGCACCAAGTGTTAGTAATGATGAAAACAGTAACATCATGCACTTTCTCAGCATTTTTACCACTTATTTTGTTTGATCAAAACCACATTCATTTATGAACTCAAAACAACAACAAAAGCAACTCCCTACCTTATATTGTACCGTAGGGCTGCCCTTTTCGGGCAAAGAAGCATGGGCGGCTTGCCAGGGGCTGCCTGTGGTATCGCTTGCCGCCAATGAAACAGTAGTTGGTAGCAAAGCCACTCAGAAAACCAAGGCTACCGCTGATCCACTGGCTTTTACCCGCCAACTCATCGAGTGCTTGTTTGCCGCAGGCAATCAGGTAGTGATTTTACTGGCCGAAAACCTCAGCGAAAAAGAACAGGAGTATTGGCAAAACCCTGATGCCTGGCAAACCGTGTTTCGGGAGTTTCAGATCAGTGAGAAAGAGGCGCTTCGCAAGGCTATGGCCGCTGGGGTAAGTAAACAGGAGTTAGATAGGATCAAACAAATAACCAAGGCAAAACCCATGAGCACAGATGGCAAGTAGACTATGCCCTGCTTGTAGACTACTTTACAAGTAGGGTAATTATATTCAAAGTATATTGAGCCCAACAGTACATTGTCCTCCTTGAACAAAAACCTTTTCAACGGTTTTACCGAATTGCCAATTATCATAAGAAAAATGATACTCCTCAACATCTATTACTATAAATTGATAGTGATTGACTCCTAGTGTATCTACTAAGTTTTTTAAAAATTCCATTGCTACTTCCAGCCTCAACCCTTGTTCAGTGATGATTTTATACAAGCTAATTACGACTGAGTTGGGTAGGTGGTCAACTTGATTCAGCCAGGCTTGTTTACATTTGCCTGCTCCTTTTATAATAATTAACCCACAAAAGTCAACAGGCAATTCACTACTATCTTTAAACCCAAACATTTGTACTATCTCATTACTTATAAAATAACGTTGCATGTCAGTATCTTTAGCAAGAGATAGCTTCACTGTAGTTTTTTGATGAAGCGTATAAATAACATCTACAGTCTTGAGCAAGGGTTGATACCCCGCACAACTAACGCTCAGTGTACCTTTTATTTCTGCTCCTACCAAGTGATTACCTTGTTCATCAGTGACACTTATTTGCATTATGCTACTACTTTTAGTTGGTCTTGTTCCAGTTGTTGTTTACGTTGCTCAAGTTGGGCAATTTGTTCCTCGTTGTTTTTGCCTTTTCTAAGCCTGCCTAACTCTTTAGCAATATACCCTAACTCCCACACTTTAGAATCTTTCTGTAGTTGGGTGTACTGCTGGTTTTTAGTGCTAAGAGCCAACTGTAGCTCTTCTATCTGTAATTCGTACATTTTAGTTTTTTTGGTTACCTGTTGGGTTACTTGAGCACTTACTCTATTGACGCGCTCAGTTTGCTGGGTTACTTTCTGAGTAAGCCGAGTTACTTCTTCTTTTAGTTTAGTTACCTTAACCTCAGTTTCTTCTTTTTTTACCTCGGCATGAGTTACTTTCTTACGTTCCAGGGTAACTTGCGCGTTTAAGTAAGTAACTTGCTCCTGCCATTTAGTTACCTCCTGCTGAGCTTTAGTTACTTCTCCTTGCTTGAAAGTAACTTTATGTCTAAGACTTTCTATCTCTTCGTTTTTGAGTCTTACTTCACCAGCAGCATGGTTACTTAATTGAGTAACATCCTTTTCGTATTTAAGTAACATGCTACTCAGTCGTCGTTTCAGTGCCTTATTTTTAATTTCTTGATAACGGTATACACCCCAAAGAAACCAAGTACAAAACCCTAAAATAAGTGCTAATACCAAAGGGATTTCAAGCATAAAACTAGTAATACAAGATACGGCAGTGAGTACCGCAAACTCTTTGACAGCACCTTTAAATAATTCCTTGAAATGCACCCGAACGGATACATCGATAGTATTGGAAGTTTTTAAATGTTTATTTTTACTCATAATACTCTAATAGAAAGTTTAATAATGTAAAAATTAGTTAGACAGCGTGAGCAGATGCGCCACTTGAAATACCACCCATCAAATCACTCAGGTCAATATCCAGGTCATCTGTAAATGTATCTGTGGGTGATTTGTTTACTCCGAGCCTATTCTGCTCAAGGCTCGCACTTGAGTTGAGTATAAAAGCAGAGGCTTCACTGGTAAACACAGCAATCAAGTTCATGACTTGAATAAATATTTGCAGCTTACCAGGGTGATCAATAGTACTAAAATATTCTGTTGAACCACTTTCATGAGTCCATACCAACATCAAGGCATTGAAACCTAAACTACCAATAATAGTTACTACAAATAGTGTATTTGCCCAGGTAATAAGTTTCTTTCCCTGAGTATAAGTAACTCGGTTGGTAACTTTAAGCTTACGAACCTTTTCGTCAGAGTTACCTGTAGTTACTTCCTCTATTTCGGTAGAA
Organism: Microscilla marina ATCC 23134; assembly: GCF_000169175.1. NCBI lineage: Bacteria > Pseudomonadati > Bacteroidota > Cytophagia > Cytophagales > Microscillaceae > Microscilla > Microscilla marina. The sequence continues at coordinate 84,795 of NZ_AAWS01000039.1, read as the reverse complement.
GTGTTCTTTAATTCCCCTCCCTCTCTCCTGAGCTTTGCCGAGGCAAGCGAAAAAGTAGTAAAAATAACCTCAGTGGCACCTACAAGCAACGTTGCCACAAGCCATTGTACTTTAGGGTTTTTGATGTAGCTAAACATAGTCATGGCATGCATCCAAAGTAAATAACCTATCACTGCCCTAATGACAATACTTGCCACAAACATGATATTAGGCAAATGTTCTACAATTCGGTTGATAAAATCACTCGCTACCCCTTCCTTAAATATCTGCTTTTCTAAGTGTGCTGAGTTACTCATAGTGTTGGCTGAGTTACTTGGTAGTAACTTCGTTTTTTATTGGGTTAAAATAATTACGAAATAAAAATACATTTTTAAGCATTAAAAAGCGTAATTTTATTTCAAATATTTAATATTATGGACAAAGACACGCAATTAAATTGCGCTTTTATTACCTTGATCGGGACTTTGTATCGAATACCGATGAAAAAAATAACAGAACAAGAAGTAGTAGAAGCATTGAAAAAGCTTAGAAAAAGCGCTGAAGATAGGGTGGGAAAAAAAGTGACCCAATCAGACATGGCAGAACAGCTTGGGGTAAGTGCCAGGCAATATCAAAACCTTGAAACGTTGCATAGTGATATTAGTTTGACTCAATTTATAAAAGCATGCCATGCTATAGGGCTTACTCCAATAGAGGTGATATTTGAAGCTTATGCCCAATCAGAGTTTTTAGAAAACACAAACCCGGCATTACTCAAGCAACTCAAAAGCTTATTTAATATGTCTAAGGATTTATTCCGAGTAATGAAGGAAGGAGATGAAGGAACGAAAGAAGAATAATTAAAAAAAATAACAGGGTATGGCAGCATTATAACACCTCATACCTGTACAGTTACTTACATTACTTTACCAACTTACCTATAAAAAGTTCTTCCTCTTCATTGGTAAGTTGCCAGTAATAGGTGTTTGATTTTGGTAATAACACCATCTTACTAAAAATAGATGATTCCACAGGTAACAAAGGGACTTCATCTAACAAAGGTTTAACCATGTTTTTGGCACTGTATATTGTAATAAAAAGCTTAGAAGTATTTTTGTACCTAACCTTAAAAGTAGTCGCATTTTGAACATTATCAATCGCCAGTACTTCTACTGTGCCAGAGGCACTACGGCTGGCATCAGTTACTAGGTCCAACTCCCCTTCCCAATAAGCAATTTCTTGTTTATTGAACGTTGCTAATTGTTGGTTGGAAATAGTATTTTTGGATAAATGTTGTGATGCATTATTGATTTTTAAATGACTAGCCTGGTGATGATCATTCACAGCTTTAGGCGGTGTTTTTACCTCCCACCTGCTCATAGGTATATTCAGATGAATTCCTCTGGTTAAGAGTTTTTGACCAGAGGGTACTACTGTTTGACGGGTAGCAAAGTATCCACCTACTACTAGTATTAAAACGATAGAAGCTGCAATAGATAAATAACGACGCTTATGTTGTATACTAGTAAGAACTTTGGGAGGCGATCCATCAAAATAATGATATTCTACCACCATGCCTTCTACCATCATTTTTTGTATTGGATGAGCATTCAGGTACTCCTCAAAAGCAATTTGCTCACTCAAGTCCATTTTACCCGCAGCATACAGTTTTCCTTTTTCCTCAATTTCTTTAAATGTATAGGCGATCATAACTTGAATAATTCTTGTTTTTTTTAATGTTTATTTGCTCTCTAATATTTATACCTGATCGTTTTTCACAAGCTTTTCAATCATTTGCTTGGCTCGCTTTTTCAATGACCTAAATATATTGAGGTTAAACTCCGTCACTTTAAATAAGTGCTTGTATTCATCACTTATTTTCTGCACCAATTCTTGTTGGGTTTCATGTTGTATATTCTGCTCTGCCTCCAATATGTATCTGTAATTTGCTGGAATGCTCCTAAATATATACTCAACATCGAGTGCTATGTCTACTTCGTCTCTCTGATTTAACTGACTACTTTGTTCAGCTAAATAACGGTGCTCTACCTTCAAGCGCCTGATATACTCAACACACGTATTGCGAGTAATCGTAATCATCAGGTACATCACCTCTTTTTCTTTGTACTCATCATTACCGTATTTATTAAAAAACTTTTTCCAGGCTTCTTGCACCATATCTTTTGCTTTGTCTTGGATACCAGATGCCTCAGAAGCAGAAGTAAGTACTTTGATAGCCAAGGGGATGAGTTTTTTTGCATTTAAATTTTTGATAAAGCGATCACTTAAAATATTTGCAGACATAATATGAATTGGTCTCTAACTATAATAATGAACAACTAGTGATAAAATGTCACGGCGGGTAAAAAAAGTAGGATTAGATGCCATACAAGAATGGAGGTTAAAACACAAAGGTACATAAAATAGAATTATTAAACATTTGGTGAGATAATCTTTGTCCTTTGTAATTCAAGTACTTAGCTACTCAGGTAAAATATTAACATTACTAATGAATGAGTAGAGCGAATTTCGTATCATATCTAATTTGACTATATTATGTTTTAAATCAAACTTCTTTTTTGTATGAAACTACTGATTGGTATTTTGAGCACGCTTTTGCTCAGTGCTTGCATATCTCTTGCCCAACCCTATAAATTAATGGTACAAACCAGCCATACTGATGATGTAACAACAGCAGCATTTTCTGCTGATGGCCGTCAGGTAATTACAGGCTCCCATGATAATACTGCCAAATTGTGGCAGATAAAATCTAACAAGCTTTTGTACACCTTTGTCCATGATGCTTGGGTAAGAGCCCTTACATTCTCTCTTGATGGTAGCAAAATGCTCGCAGGACTCGCTCACGGTGACGTAGTGGTTTGGGATGCCAAGGCAAGAAAACTAATTCACCAATTTACTGCCTACAGCAAATATGAAACTGTACGACGCATAGAAAGGGTCATGTTTTCATCAGATGGTACCAAGTTTATCACTGTGTCTTACAGTGATCATGTAAAACTATGGGACGCCAACAATTACCAACTCTTGCATGATTTTAAGCGAGTGCCTGCCGTCAATTTTTCGCCTGATGGTCGTTTCATATTTGTGTTCAATGCTGATAAACAAAAAGTAGTAGTTTGGGATGCCAAAACTGTACGACCAATAGATGAAGTGATGGTAACCAGCAAAGCCAATTATGCACTTGCAGCTTCTCCCGACGGCAGTCAGTTATTGATAGGCGGAGGAAAAAAAGTTGTGGAACTATGGGATGTTAAAACAAAAAAACTTATCAAGGTTTTCAAAGGGCATGCCGATTGGCTCAAAAGCATGACTTTTTCGCCTGATGGTAGGCAAATGCTCACAGGTGATGGCAATGGCTTTGTAAAACTATGGAATGTAAAAAATGGTGCTTTGATTCATACTTTTAAGATGCCTCCCAAAAACATAACCAAGTTGGCATACAGCCCCCAAAGCAAGCATATATTGGCAGTTTGCGAAGAAAGGCATGTGAGTATCTGGGATTTACGAACCAAAAAACAAGCACAAAAAATTATACCCAATAAAAGCCCAGTAACTGCCGTTGCGTTTTCACCCAACAGTCACAAAACATTGCTCGGCATCAATGGTTTGGTAAAACTATGGAACACTCAAACAGGCAAGTTTGAGGGGGTACTAAATGGATATAAGCCAGGTGATAGAACAGTACTCAAATGTATCACTGTGTTGCCAGACAATTCGGGCTTGCTCACTGGTCACCGAGGGAGGAGGGTTCAGCTATGGAGCCTAAAAACCAGCCAATTGATGCATACTTTCATTAGCAAAGGGGGTGCTCAATCAATTAAAGTTTCTCCCGATGGCTCTAAAATGTTGGTGGGCACTTGGTCGAGCGCTTTTGAGCTATGGGACTTAAAGACCAAGCAAAGTATTTTCAAAGACTCTTGGGAGACAAAATACACTGCTTGGAATGGAACAGAAGCCATTTTTTCTCCCGATGGCTCTAAAATTTTAGCCCATGCTTTTAGAGACAGGCTGGGTTTGTGGTCAGTAAAATATCAATTACCATTGCATACTTTCTATTTTTCTAAAAATCGTGTCGAGATTGCTGACTTTAGCTCTGATGGTTCAAAAGTATTTGCCCTATCTCTAAACGATACACTAAAAAAATGGGATACAAAAACATTTAAACTTGTCAAAAAATGGGGATACAAACAAGAAATATTTCACACGGGCAGTGTATTGACTGCTAAAGAAGACAGGCAGTTGATTGGCACTAATGTAGGGAAAGCCATTATGTGGGATATTGCCCAAAACCGAAGGAAAGAATCTATAGATAGGCACACTGACGGCATTTGTGCCATCACGTTTTCACCCAAAGAAGATAAGGTGCTCACAGGCTCTCAAGATGGTTCTGCTAAAATTTGGGATGTTAAAACACGCAAGTTACTTTGCACCATCCATGCTAATTTTGAGGATGAAAATGCTTGGTTGATAGTAACCCCTGATGGTAAGTATGATGGCAACAAAGCAGGGATACAATATTTACATCTGGTTGATAGTAAGCAACAAGCCAGGCCCATCCAAAAAAATGACTCGAAGCATACAAAGGGTTTGCTAAAGAAAATACTGAATAAGTAAACACACATATCATACAAAACCCCACCTCTCACTCAAAAGCAGTAATGTGGGAGGTTTCACTTGAGAAGGTTCACAAAATTGTGCTCATAATTTTCGTTACTTTCTGTATTTTCATTTATTTAAATTCAAATAAATGACTACCCACCCTTTAAAAAACAGGTGTTAAGCATCTGGGCAGGTAGTGAGGTAAAGCTAGTGTCTGAGCTAAGCCTTAGCACCTAGGGACATTTCGCTTTGAAGTGCTTGCACCTTGCTAGATAGAGCACTGATAGTATGAGCACCCACCTGTTCAAGGTCTTTGATAAAGTCATGGAGAATAGAAAAGTGTAAATGATGCTTTTCCATAAATCCATCTGGAGCATGTTCCTTAATGTAAATGGTCATGGCCATGCTTAATTCTATAAAGTAGTGCATAAACGATTTAGGGGTATCCCCTCCGTGAGTGATGCAGAAAGCCGACATCATTTTTAGCACTTTCTGAAGGCTTTCCATGTCGTTTTGCACAAACTCTTCTACCGAATAAGTATTAGTAGTTCCCTCATTTTTTGAATGATTTGGTGCTTCAGTATTGTCCATAATTCCGCTCATTTTGATTTTTAAAATGTTTATGAATGAAAATCTCAAAGCAACAATTAAAGTGTGTTGGCGTTTGAGGTAAAAAGTTGTTTTGCCAAATCGTATAATTGAGTGATCCAACCGTTCTCCTCTATCCATTGTATTTGACTAATTCCCGCTCGCTTGACTTTGAGGGGTAGGTTGATGTGGTACTGTACAGCAAAGTGTTGGAACAAAAGTGTATATAGATATTGAGGTAGCACCCCGTGGGCAGTAGTATAGGTTTTCACTAGTTCGTCTAATCTTTTGTATACACTGCCCTTTGCTAGTTTGGGCAAGCATTGCCAAAGACTTGACACAGTCGGTAGTGAGGCAAATAAGCTCAGCAGGTCTCCCCCCCTTTTGGATTTCTCGCATTCTTTCGGAAAACTTGATAATCAACACCTTGCGTGAAGTTTTTCTCCAATACGCGCTTGGCATTGTCTTTTCTGGCAGAACCACACCATTGCCAAAATACTTGAAAGTTTACAGGAAACCCTTGCCCACTTTGTAGGTAGCCTATCATGATGTTTTGCAAATCAGAAGAAGGGTTGCTACCAATATTAGTTTCGGTACTCAGGCTTGCTCGCCTCCTTCCTGCTCAGCTTGACTAGCTTTTTTGGCTTTGGCAAAACTCACTGCTAACTTGCCTATTTTGTTGATGCGTTCTATATCACGCTCAGGCATCTTGAGCGCTGTAGCTTCGTACCATAAACCTCTAAGGTTTTGGGCGATTCGGTGCAAGGCGGCAGGGCTTAGTTGAGCCAACTGACCTTGTTCACTCTCATAGGCAGCAATTTGATTGTGTACCCATTGAATCCTTTGGGTAGGATTGCCTAAGTTACCTTGTGAACAACAACTTTCTACGCCTATCTTCAAAGGCGATGTTTCGTCGCAGTCTGAGGCTGAACTTATCCTACCACTTTCTTTTTCATCTACTGCTGCTTTGGTTTGGTAGACAGCCAGTTTCTCAAGCAGGGCTTGGTGGCTGATGCCTAGTAGCTCAGCCAGTTGTTCGCTATTAATGAACTGGATTTGAATCCTGGTCTTTGCCAAGTCCTCAGAGGGCTTTTTAGGCTTTTTCATGCGAAACAAACCCCTCCTTTCTGTGCTTGACTTACACCTGCTTGCGAAGTGGTAGGCGCCGCCTGTTTTCCTTTTGCCAAATCAGCCACTAGTTTGCCCAGCCTGTTGATGCGAGCTATTTCACTACCAAACATTTGGAGACCCCGTGCCCTACGCCATAGGTCACGCAGTTGATCGGCAAGGCTTTCGAGCAAGTGCCTAGGGTAGTTTTGAAACTTATCTTGTTGTTTTTCTAAGGCAGTGAGCTGGTTGTATACGCTCACGGTATGCTGGGTAAGACTCATAAGATTAGGCTGGGGTTTGGCGCGGGTGCCTGTGCCTTGTTCAGGTATTTTTCTTTTTTGCTTGTCAGCGAGCCACTTTTGGTATTGTTCACCTGTTTGGGCAAATACTAACCCCTGCCAGCCGTTGGTGATGGACTTTTCGATGAGTTCCAGAGCAAAGCCTTCTTCGTAGCGGTCCAGTTTGGCAAGGGTTTGTTGCACGCTCATTGCCGAACGGTAAGGCTTTTTGATTTCCTTGCGGTAAGTAAGCCAGTTGTTCCAGGCAGTTTTAAAGGTATCCGACGAAAAAGGTAATGGAATATTGGTGAGCGCTGTTTTACTTGCTTTTTTAGCAGTAGCCTTGGTAACTGTCTTTTTGGGAGGTGAAGAAGGAGCTCCATTTTTTTCAAACAAATCCTCTCCTACAGCTTTCTCTTCTTTAGCTTCAATAGTAGTATTAGTTGATTTATTAATGATAGTATTATTGACTCTATTAGGTCGACAATTTGTCGAGGCTGCTTCGCCATTTTGTCGCCCCTGTGCGCATAAATTGTCGACCTTGGCTGGTTTGATTGACAATTTTGTCGAATCTGCCTCGACATTTTGTCTAGGCTGCTTCAACAAATTATCAACCTCAACAGTGGCATTTACTGAGCTTTCCAGTGGTTGTAGTTGCTCCATATTCACCGCCATTTGTCGGTGCCTACCATTAAAAAACATTGTTTTTAGGTAGCCCCGCTTTTGCAAACTTTTGATATGGCGCGATACCGAACGAGTATTGATATTAAGCCTTAAGGCAAAATGGTCGTTGGAAGCCATACAACCACGGGATAGTTTCTCTAGGCTGTGAACCTCGGCAAGTAGGTTCTTTTCGTTGGCACTCAGGCGTTGGTCTAGCCAAATAGCCGCTGGATAGACAAAACCAGTGAATGTATTTTGATGAGTGTTAGCGGCAGTTTGTTGGATAATTGCCATATTGTTTTATGGGTAAAAGTTGTTGGTAGTTATGTTCTTGTTTTTTCAGATTGGGTATAGCTACACCTAACACACCTAATGGAAAGTAGATGTATGTAGGGTAAAAGGTACTCCCTTGGCAATGAGGGCTAAGGGAGTAGGTGCTCCGAGCAAAGAGTAGTGATTGACTAAACTGTTACTGGGGGGGCACCAGCCAACCTCAAGTAGTTTAGGTAGCCATCGGCTTGTAGACGTTGGTTGCCTATATCTATCGGGAAGATGTAGGGAATCATTGCTTGAAAACTGCCTGTTTCTAGCCAGCAATCAAAAATGAAGTATTCATCATCGGGGGTGAGTTGTTTGCCCTTGGTATGATGATACTGAACTAGGTATGCCTTGCGGGTGCTAAAGTGCGTTTGGGCTTCGTCAAAGTCGTGCACAGTGGCTAGTTCGCCTATAGGTACAAACTCCACTCGATAAGCTTGCGCTTGATTTACATAATAGAGGATGTTGCCGTAATGCCCCATGTAGAGGTGTTCAGCTAGTTTGAGCGAGTATTGTTTATGATATACTCCATTAAGGCTAAGGTTGTCAATCACTGGCTTTTGCCAATGTTCTATCAGACAAGCATTGTCTTGAGGGCGTATGTGTTGAACCTGTCCAGCGCCTGCGCTTGGATAATGGGCATTCTCTACCCAGTACCCATACAGATTTGGGTTTCTGTGGGAATTTTCTGAAATTCGCATCTAGTACGTTTTTTAACGTTTAACAATGCCCATTACTCAAACTTTGGTCGGAGCGAGTAGTGGGCTTTTTTTATACATGACAAATATATAAAATTTATACTTTAGTACAAATTTCGACAATCAATTTACAAACCTTTTTTCTATAATCACTTCTTCGATTACCACATCTTCATACAAAATCCCATTTGGCAAATCCAATTCTATGTTGGCTGGAATACGTGTCTTGGTTTTGGCAATAAAAGCCAACACGCAATGTGTTAACCAGTCAGCTACATAGCCTTTTTTCACTGTTTGAATGTGACTAGTTGTCATTTCTGGCAAATAGTGTCTTACTATACCACTATAGTGCCTCGGAATTAATGGTTCAATTTCCTTGGCTTGTTGCTTGAAAAAGGGGGTGTCTATACGAATGTTCATAGTTATTTATATCTAATTTTTTAATTTGTGTAACAATTAATGCTTGAATATACAAAATTAATACTTTAATCTAAATTTCAACAATCAAAATGGCATCCAAGGGAGACGGTATCGGTAAGAGAATAGGTGAAATTCGCAACGACTTAAATATGACTTTAACAAATTTTGCCAAAATGATTAACGTTTCCAGAACTGCATTAATAGCTTATGAACAAGAAACTAGTGATCCAGGGTACACTCCGTTAAAAGGCATTGTAGAAAATGTTAGGAATCTAAATCTTAATTGGCTCTTTACTGGTATAGCACCTAAATACCTGGAGGCAGATGTAAAAACATCATTGGACGCATCTAACGAAAAACTGAGGATGATTGAGATTCTGAAAAGACAAATTGAAGGTTTCAAAGCGTTGGATAGTGCAAAAGAAGAAGAAATAAAAGAGCTCACACGGCAACTTCAACAAGCACAGAAACAAATCGTAGAACTAACTCAAAAAATGGAAGGACAATAAAATCCGAGTGATGATTCTTTTCGTTATTGATCTTATTGCCTCGCCTTTTGTGCATAAAGATGAAAATAAGTATCACCCCAGCTTAGGCAACTTTACAAAATCAATAAATGCCCTCTGGGCTACCAATATTTCCATTTTTTCAACCTATTGATGTGATTTTTCCTTTATTTTGCCCTTGATTAGCGCAATGCGCTAACCACTGGAAGGTTAAGTACCTACCAGTAAGTTGTTTAACCATCAACAAAACCTTATGAAAAAACATTGGATTTGGTGTTTGTTGCTTGTAGGTCTGCTTTCGGGCTGCGACAAAAACAAATACATACTAGGCGAATTTATCACCATTCAACATGAGCATATTAGCTTGCCCACCAAAGAACACTTACGTAGCATTAGTTTTCCTGATGAGCGGCACGGCTATATTGCTGGAGACGGTGGAGTCATATTTAAAACTACAGATGGAGGCATTACTTGGCAAGACATTTCACGTAGTGATGTTACTCCTATCAACAAAATTATATTTACCAGTGCACAAGTAGGATTCATTGCTCTTAAGCAGAAAGCACTGCTTAAAACTACCGACGGAGGCAATAGTTGGATAGAAGTAGAGCCTTTTTCTGGCAACCTGCGAGACATACGTTTTGTGGGCAATACAGGCTATGCCATAATCAATGGCGTAGACAGAAACACTAACCAAGAGGATGAAGGTTGCGCCCTTTTGAAAAGTACAGATGGAGGAGACTCTTGGTCTCATATGCTAGGCGTATCAAAACCTTGCTGGGGTATGTCAGTTGTTGATGCTGATAAAGTATACTTTGTTTCTGAAGATGAAGTGGTTTTTCGCACCCTTGACGGAGGCAATACCCTTGAGCCTTGGAACGATCGCAAAGTAGGTTATAACTATAACGCGATCTATGTGTTTGGCGATAAAAGCTATTATACGGTAGGCGACTTGGCTATATTAAATTACTATGGTAGCTCGCTCAACACTGAGGCTAGGAAGAATTTTTACGCCTTGTACGACATAGATTTTCACAGCAACCGAGGCATAGCTGTTGGCAAGCGTTCGGTATTTATGGGCACCTATAACCCTGATAACAACGAAGCTAACAAACAAAAATGGGTACAGGTGTTTTCTTCTGATGCCACCACTTTTTTGTATACCTACCTTGATGTAGAGTTTAGCAACGCAAACGATGTATACGCGGTAGGTGAAGAAGGTATATTGACAAAATTTAACTATAATTCGTTATGGCAAGGGCTTTAAAAATAATCGTGATAGGCTGCTTTTGTTTGTTATGGGGGGCTAATGGCCACACCCAATCGTTGATGAAATCGATGAGTACCAATGTAATAGGCTACAAGTTTAACACAGTAACCAACGTTGGGGACGAAAGTGCTCCTATCTGGGAAAAAGTAGATGAACTGAGGCTTGCGGTAAACATTGCGGCAGGTGTATCGCTAGAGTTGCCACTAATCAACTTAAGCCAGCATAGTTCGTTGGGTATTACCCTAGAGGCTACCGGAGGCTTTTTGGTATCGTCAGGGCTAGATGGGGTCAATTTGGCACTGGTATACGACATTCCTGGGTACATTACTTTTCGTCATGGAGCCAAGGCTAACCGCAAAACCGACAAAACAAGCGGCTTTGGCTTTGGAGTTGGTTACCATGTAAGCCGTGGTGCCTTGCCCTATGAGGCGCCCAGTGTAATGTTTCAAGTCAATTTTGCGTCTGGCTTGCTTATAAGGGTCAGCTACGACGTATTGCCTTACAAATATTATGACCACTACAGTAGCCAAGGTTTGGTACCTGCTCTCAAAATCAAGCGCTTAGGCATAGGCTTTTATGCGCCTTTTTAGCACTGATATTCTAATGTCTAATAAGTCTCATAAACTTGTTTAATTATTCAAATGCTTATTAAGAGTGAGGTAATTGAGTTTATGAGACTAACAAAACACAAAAAACTAAGCATTTTATTTACTCCTTTCTACCATAGGTTATTTAGCAAAGAACAAGTAACTTTTGCCCATGAGCAAGGTATGTTTTCGCCAGCAAAAACTCCCCAATAAAGTAAAGTTTGCCATACGCAAATTAGTTGGCATATTGCAAACCTTGTAAACCGTTTCAAAGATACCTCAAGGTAGTGTCTGTTATCAAGCAATTCATTAAACTAGCTTAAATATAGGCTTACCCCCATCCAAGACACAAAAACGATTGATTAGCTGTTTTCTCGTTTCTTGTTCGGCTAAACCGAGTTCTAAAATATCATTTAATTCTTGTAGAGCCATATGCTCTAAATAATACCAAGCTTGAGTTGCCCAGGCTTCAAATTCTATTCTTTGAGATACATACATTTCAAAATCTACTTCGTGGCTTATATAGTCATGCTTTAGATGAAGTTCTTCATAAGTTCCCCATTGCAAAAGGTGGGTGTATTCGTGTACCAAAACACTTCGTGCTTTTACATTTTTGGGTGTATCCTCAAATACCTTTAGTTCTTTTTCTAGCTCAGGTTTGAAAATGATTCTTGGATCAATGTAAAACATGAGGTCAGGGTTATTCTGTTGCTGAACATTATCATAAATAACCTCAAAACCTGCTAAGCCATCGTAGCTTGGGAACTTCTCGTATACAATTTTGCTATCTTTTTGATAATTGGGTCTTGCCTTAATATTTAGTTCCTTCATTATGCGAAGAGTATCCTTTATCAACAAAGGTTCTTTATGGTGCTGAAACGCTGGATTCATCTATTTAATCAAGTTTTGTCATAGGTACTACATAAACTTCTTGGGTGATATGACCTGCCAAATGATAAAAAAACTGTTTGGGGCAAGCATTGACAGCTTCTTCTATGATGGCTCTGTGTTTACCTCTTAGCATTGTTTCGTTGAGGGTTGGGCGGTAGCGGGCAACGCTCCCAATATAGAAAGCAAATGCCAGGGTATTGCATAACCTATGAAGCCTTGGTGTGCCTAAGTAAAGGTAATAACGGTAACCACCACGGGTGAGCAAAGTAGTGATATTAAGGTTATTAACTTCTTTTACTATGTTTTGATAAGCATCTTTCCAACCTTGATCATCATTGTTATAATCGAAGAACTTGATTGATTTGTAATAAGATTTGTTATTTTGTCTACCTAATTCTTCATTCTTGATGATTTCGGAAACAGATTTGAGTTTTGTAGTATCTAAACGCTTGTCCTGTTTTTTATCATAAGATAATTCATAGTAAAGTTGTTTTCTGTTTTTACACATAATATGCAAATCAATGGGTAAATATTTGGGTTTGCCTTGCCAACTATCAAGAGAAGCTCCTAAACCATGAATCTCAATCAATGACTGAAGAATATCATCAATAAGAATATCTCCTGCTGACGAATGCACTGGCTGTTCCAGCAATTCTGCAAATGTTTGGAATATGAGTGTACCATTGCCTTGCCCACTTGATTTTGCCAGCTTAAGACCATTACCATTGCTATTCAAAGATAAACCATGATGTTCCTGTTCTGTAGTTTCCATTTCTCTACCATTGGCAGACAGGTAGGCTTTTACTAAATTGAGAAATGAATAGTAAAGAAGTACTCCTTTTGAGGGCATTTTTACTGCAAGAAAAGCCGTATAAAACTCTTGGGAAAGGTTTACAAAGTACTTGGCTTTTTTTAGTGGTTGTTTTTTGCTCTCTTCTGCTTCTTGACTAATACGATTGTCAAACCAAGCTTTGAGATAACTTAAGGGGTCAGAAGTAAGGATGTAGCTTGCATCGGGCTTGTTACCAAACTGAAAATAACGAACTGCATGATAGTCTTTTTCTGCTACTTCATGGGTATCTGAAATAGGGGGAGAAGTCATTGGTTTTAAGGATTTAGTAGAACATTCAATAAATTGTGTAACAAGTCAAAAGTAAACGTTATGGCAGCAACCATCAAATAAAACTCATAAATTAACCTTGCAAAAGCCTCAAAATGCGCCTATTTATATAGATATTAGAGAGGAAATAAAAATGCAGTAATAGTAAGCATTGCGACATATTTCGATTAATAAAAATTGTAACCTCAGGTATCATCTCCCCATGCACACATAGCAAACATAAAAAAAGGGGCTTGGTAAGCAATAGCTCAACCACACGCATCAGCCACCCTCGACTGTTGACCATTGACGGTGGACTAAAACGCGCCAACTCCACTCCCGACTTTATAAACAATTAAAAATCAAGGCACTATACGCTTGGCTAGTTGCTTGTAAAGCAGCCTCAAGCTAATGGCTAAAGGCTAATAGCTTGAAACTGTAAAAGCTCCTAACTATTAACTTTCCTCACCCAAAACTTTCAAATCTCCACTCATTTTATCAACTTACCGATTAAATCCGAACCAAGGATAACTTACACACATGTTACGCAAACTTAGACAGATATACACACAAATATGGGAATCAGCAAGATGCCATTAGAGGCGCACGGTTTGGGCAACCAACCCTTGATAGAAGGGCTCAAGCAACTAGCGCCTGAAGTGATAAAAGATGGCAAAATTGATTTTGAGCTTTTGCGCGAGCTCTTCGGTGACCAAACCCTTGACGACGAAGAAAAAGCCGAACCTTGGGGGCTCAACTGGACAGGCAAAAGCCAAGCCCGCAAACTGGCAATGGCACGCACCAAGGGCACGCTCCGTCCTTTGGTGGGCGAAGGAGTAAACGAGGCAAGCAGCCAAAACTTGTTTATACAAGGCGACAACCTTGAGGTGCTCAAAACCCTGCAAAAGTCTTATTTGGGTAAAATAAAGATGATTTACATTGACCCGCCCTACAATACAGGAAATGATTTTGTGTATGAAGATGATTTTAGAGACAACCTAAGCCACTACATAGACAAGGCGGGCAAAAACCTGCATTCTAACAAAAAAGATTCGGGGAGGTTTCACGCTACTTGGCTCAATTTTATGTACCCACGCCTCAAAATTGCGAAATCTTTGCTCAAAGACGACGGGGCTATTTTCGTTTCTATCGATGATCATGAAGTACATAATTTAAGGGCTTTGATGAATGAGATTTTTGGGGAGGAGAATTTTATGGGTATACTACTTTGGAAAAGACGACAAAATGCAGATAATAGAAACCAAAGTAATGTATCATCTGATCATGAATATTTACTGTTATACTCAAAATCTGAAAACACAAAATTTCTGGGTAAATCAATAGATCTTTCTAAATATAAAAACCCTGACAATGATCCAAGAGGTCCTTGGGCAAGTATAGATTTATCTGGTTTAGCAACTAAAGATCAGCGCCCTAATTTACACTATGATATTGTAGATCCCAAAACGAACTTATCTTATCCCCCTAACCCTAACCGGGGGTGGTCTAAGTCCAAGGAGAATGTTTTAAAAATGATTGAAGAGGGACGGATTCTTTTTCCAAAAAAGGTGACAGGTAGACCTAGAGAAAAGAAATTCCTAAGCAACTTAAATCAGACTGTGACAGGATTTTCAACTTGGCTTGAATCAGATAATGTGGGATTTACTACAAATGGCACAAGAGATATCGCAGAAGTTATGGGCGGGAAAATATTTAACTTTCCCAAACCAGTAAAATTAATTCAAACTTTAATTAAACAAGCTACTACATCTCAGGACATCATCCTCGACTTCTTCGCAGGTTCTGCCACCACTGCCCAAGCCGTCACGGAGTTGAACAAAGAAGATGGCGGCAATCGCAAATTTATCTTAGTACAACTAGAAGAAGAAACGCCGCCCAAGAGTGAAGCACGCAAGGCAGGTTACGAACACATTGCCCAAATCAGCAAAGACCGCATTCGCAAGGTGATAGAAAAGATACAAACCGAACAAAACAGCCTAGAGGCGGAGGTGATGCAGCTAGAGGACGACTTGCAAATGCTCAAAAATGAGAAAGACCAATTAGTGGCAGAGCAAAACATAGACTTGACCTTGTTTGACAACGACGCCAACGCCACCAAACCCAAAGCCTTGCAAAAGCTAGAAGACAAGCTAGCCCAACAAAGCACTGCCATAGAAGATTGCCGCCAAAAAATAGCCCACATTGCCCAAACCGATTTGGGTTTCAAGGCTTTTCAGCTTGCCCAATCTAACTTTAAAGAATGGCAAGCCCCCCAAGGCACGCCCGACGCCCAACAATTGGGCTTGGCATTTGAAGAAGCCGCTGACACTCGCCTCGAAGCGAGCTTTAGCAAAGAAAACATCATTGCCGAAATACTTTTGCAAAAGGGTTTTACTCTAGATTTGCCCACAATGCACGCCGCCCAATTTGATAAAAACACAGTGTGGCAAGTGACCGACCCTGCAAGTGGCAAAGGCGTGTTGGTGTGCCTCGACGAGCAAATGCACCCCAACACTGCCCAACAATTGAGGCAAGTAGTGGAACATACTTTTATTTGCCGAGGCGAAGCCATTAGCGACCAAATCAAGCTACAATTTAGCGACGCGGGTTTGATTGAGACGATTTAGTCAATAGTCCATAGTTGGGAGTTGGGAGCTTTTGCAGCCTCAAGCTATTAGCTACAAGCAACAAGTGGGTAGCTGGGAATTGGTAGGCTAATACAACACTCCCTTTGATTAATTACTTGTTGGCGACTTTACAAAATGCGTCAGCCACTATTGACTATAAAACACAAACAATATGATGAACAAATTCTCGCCAGAAGTAATTGACAAGCTCAATTATTATGTGTACCGTTTGATTGATCCTCGAAACGGAGAAACTTTTTACATAGGCAAGGGCAAAGGTAATAGGGTGTTTGACCATGCCAGGGCTGCACAAGCCCTTGAAGCAGAAGATGACCCAAAAGACGATGACGATGAAAACAAAAAGCCAGACCTGAAGCTGTCGCGCATAAGAGCAGTAAGAAATGCGGGTTTAGAGGTGATTCACGTCATCCATCGCCACGGGATGGACGATTCAACTGCGTGTGAGGTAGAAGCTTGTTTGATTGATGCCATTCCAGGGCTCACCAACATTATGGGCGGCACAGGTAGCAACGACTTTGGTCCCATGCACGCCTCCGAGATTGAGCAAAGGTATTCGGTACAAGAGGTAGAGGTGAAACACAAGCTCATTTTTATTAATATCAACGTGAGCGCCAACGAAGAAGTAAGTATTTATGAAGCCACGCGCAAGGCTTGGCGAATGTCGCAAGCAAGGGCAGAAAAAGCTGAAGTAGTACTTGCCAATTACAAGGGCTTGGTTGTGGGGGTGTTTGTGCCCCAACGATGGTATGAATACCACCGCGACGGTGACAAAAGCATGCGCATTGCTTTTGAGGGCAGAGAAGCTGAACCAAGCATCAAAAAACTGTATTTTAACAAACAAGTACCTGCCAAATACAGAAAACGAGGGGCATCGAACCCAGTGAAATATAGTTATTGACAAAAAAACGCACTAGGCAATACCAATTGGATAAAAACAATGAAGTTTAAATTTAACCATCACCACCAATACCAGCTCGATGCCATTGAGAGTGTTATGGCGCTTTTTGAGGACTTGCCCAAGAAAAATGCCTTGGCAAAAGAGCAAACTCATTTGCAACAACAAGGAGCGATGGTGTGCAACCCTTATACAAAAGAATTGGGCAACAACCACTTTTTTGACATTCCGATGGAGTTGGTGCAAGAAAAAAACGATTTGCCTATGGGCGATTATGCCCACCACGACGACGGGCAAATGCTCAAAGGGGTAAGCAGTGATGTTTGGCGCTTTCCGAGCTTTTCGATTGAGATGGAAACGGGCACGGGTAAAACCTATGTGTATTTGCGCACTATTTATCGGCTTTATCAAGAGTTGGGTTTTCATAAATTTATCATTGTGGTACCCAGCGTAGCTATTTACCAAGGCGTATTGAGCGCCCATAGGGCAATGCGTGACGATTTGCGCACCTTGCACGGGGGCACGGGTATACAATTGGTGCAATACAGCGGCGATAAGGTGAGCGCTTTGCGTGATTTTGGCGAAAGCCCCTTGCCCCAAATATTACTCATGACTATAGCCGCCTTCAACAAAAAAACCAACAATATTTATAAGGGCACAGAAAAACTGGCGGGAGAAAAAAAGCCCTACGAATACATACAAGCGGTAAAGCCAGTATTGATTATAGACGAACCCCAGAGCGTAGACAATACCGACCTTGCCAAAAGTGCCATTCGCACCCTGCAACCTGTGTTTGGCTTGCGCTATAGTGCCACCCACCGCTTTTACCAAAACCTCATTTACAAACTTTCTCCCGCCCAAGCGGCTTACCAAAACCTGGTGAAGAAAATACAAGTAGTGGGGGTAGATTTGCCCTCTAGTGCGCTCAACAATGAGCTGGTGTTGTTAGGGGCAGATAGCGAAAAAGGAGGTCGCATATTTGCAAAAATAAAAGTGGTGGTGGCAAACAAGGGCAAAAAGGCGGTAGAAGAACGCAATGTGTACCAAGGGCAAGACTTGTATGCCATTACCCAAAACAAAGACTACGCAGAGGGCTATGTGATAGAAAACATCATTGCCGAAGAAGGGCAAGAAGCCATCTATTTTGAAAATGGCGAATTGCTGACTACCCAAACTCTAGAACGAGCCAAACCCACTATTTTTAGGCGGCAAATCCGCGAAACCCTTCGCGAGCACTTTAGGCTACAAAAGAAATTGCTGAAAAGCCAAATCAAGGTATTGTCACTCTTTTTTATAGATCGGGTGGCAAACTACTTAGGCAACGAAGCACAGCCCGAAGGCATCATCAAAACCTTGTTTGCTCAAGAATATGAGGCGCTGCGCAAAGACGATGCTTTTTTTGGGCAATACAGCGCCGCCGAGGTGCAAGGGTCTTACTTTGCCTCTTATAAAAAGAAGGGGCAAACCATTTATGTAGACAAAGAGGCAAGCAAAGCCGACGAACGCAAAGCCGAAAAAGCCGCCTATGAACTCATTATGAAAGACAAAGAGCGTTTGCTCACTTTTGCCAAAGGCAACCAAGGCACACCTGTAGCTTTTATTTTTGCCCACTCTGCTTTGCGCGAAGGCTGGGACAACCCCAATGTTTTTCAGATTTGCACGCTCAACCAATCGGTATCAAACATCAAAAAACGCCAAGAGATTGGGCGAGGGCTGCGTTTGTGTGTCAACCAAAGCGGGGAACGCATAGAAGACAAACCCGAACAAAATATTTTGACGGTAGTGGCAAACGATACTTATAAGGACTATGTAGAAAACTTGCAAAAAGAATATGATGGCGGCAAAACTGGAGGACGTCCGCCCCGCCCTACCAATGCCAAAACAGGCGATGTAAAGCTCAACAAACAATTGTTTGCCCTTGCCGAGTTCAAGCGGTTTTGGCAAAAGCTCACAAAGGAAGTAAACTACAGCATTGCACTAGACTCGGAGGCTTTGATTGCCAATTGTATTGAGCGCCTAGACAAAACTTCGTTTCCTGAGGTGCAGATCAACGCCAGCAAGGGCAAACTCGACATTGCCGAGCTCAATATTTCTATCAAGGAGTTTACAGCAAAAAACAAGGCAATACTCAATTTTACCCTGTTGCAAAATAGCCAAAGGCATGTCAGAGAAGAAGTGAAGGTGGCAGAGGGTGTTACCCTAGACCATGCCCTCAAAAAATCGTTTTACAGCAAATATAGCCTAGAAGAAAACGTGTTTACGGGTTTTGAGGTGGTAGAAATAGACCGCGATGCTTATGACCCTTTTGTGCAGTTTAAGAGCGGCAAAGAGGTAACCCAAGAAATCCCCTTTCGCCAAAGCCTGTATGTGGTGGGCAAAGCGCTCAAACTCAAAAGTGAGAAAGTAGTAGAAGCTAGTTTTCCTGTGTTTAACCTGATAGAACGCGCCGCCGAAGCTACCCACTTGACCCGCAAAACGATCAACGCCATTTTTCAAGGCATTGCCTCTTATCAGCAAAAGGCTTTTATCCAAAACCCCGAAACCTTTGCCTCTATTTTTATTGAGGTAATCAGCAAAATATTGCGCAAGCATGTGGCTCATTCTATCAGGCTTGAGGTGAAAGAGGAACTAGAGCCCGAAGTGTTTGACGAACAAATGGAGGTGTTTTTTCCTGCCGCTGACCGCAAGGTGCAAAAGGAGTTGATCTACGGGGGCGAAAAGTCGCTCTATAGCAAGGTGCAAATAGACTCGGAGGTAGAGCGTCGTTTTGTAAACAACCGCCTGATACCCGAAGACAAAATATTGGTGTACTTTAAGTTTCCGAACCGTTTTAAGATTAGCCTGCCCAAAATACTGGGCAACTACAACCCCGATTGGGGAGTGATAAGGGAAGCCGACAACGGCGACCGCTACCTTGAGCTGGTGCGCGAAACCAAGGGCACGCTCGACAAGGAGGCGCTGCGCTTTGAGCACGAAAAACACAAAATTACCTGCGCCGAAAAGTATTTCGAGGCGCTGGGCATAGACTACCGCCAAGTAACCGACCAAGCGCCTGTAAGGTGGTGGTTGCCTAAGGGGGATGTGTTGGAGAATGAGGAGTTTTAGTCGATGGTCGATGGCTCTTCTCTGCCGTTGCTTGTGTCCCCATAAACGACCCGACCAGGAAGGTTTGAAAACCTGTATCAGCGCTATCCAAGCAAGTTCAACTAGTTTGTAAACAAAGTTATCGATGAAAGAAGTAAATGCTAATGATACCTCTTATGATGTTTATTTAGAGGTAGAAGAAAGTAAGTTTTTTTTGTACAAATTCTTCAACACTCTAGAAGAAGCAAAGCCAGTTTTTGAGTTATTGAAGCAATTTATTCCTGAACCTGAAAGCCCTACCACTATTTTCTTGGTGCGTTATGACCGTGAAGGTAGCGGCTTCAAGAAAACAGTCATCAAGACCTACAAGCTGCGCGACCAAGAAGGTAAAATTGTGAAGCTCACTAAAAAAGAAAGGCAGGGCTTGTTGAAGGAACGTTATGAGGAGTTGAGGGAGAGGTTGAGTAGTAGAAAATAATGTATTATGCTATACGCAAAATAAAAAATGCCTGAGTTGTTTTGTCAGGCATTTTTTACTCTTGTTTTTCGCTGGATTTTCTACAAAGGAACGTAAACTGACAGTTCGTCGTCAATCTCGCCCAAAATATAGTTATCTTCTAATTTTTGTAATTCTTGTGCGTCTTCTACTAGGTAAAAGGTTTCTAGCCTGTTATAACTTATATTACCTGTGTTGCCTGATACAGGAGGTTTTTGCTTACTTTTTATCCAACAAAGATAATCTTGCCCCTTATACCTAAAACCAATACTTTCTATTGGTTCTCCCGCCAACACACCAGAGACATCAATTTTACGGAATATAGTTTTGAGGCGTTTGTGGATATTTCTTGGATGAAAACTTTCATTATGACCACTTTTTTCTGAGTAATAAGCTTTGTCTCGAAGTGCATAATGCCTACCTATGATATGAAAAAAACTGACAGGCGTTATTTCTATATCTACACCATCTAAAGTCAAAATAAAATCATCTTGTGACGAATCTTCTTGGATTTCCAGCCACACAAGATAAGAAAACTTTGTTTGAAGAAGTATTCTTCTTATTTGGGCTTGCCGTAAACGATGCCCACTTAACAAATATTTAGTTGATTTTTTGAGTTGCTTGAGTTCATAACGAGCTTCTTTTGCCATTGCTTGTAAGTCTTGATCCGAATGATTGCCTTTCTCCACGATTGGCAACCAATCATCCGCCTCTTGTTTGAGGTACGCTATATCAGTATTTACCTCATGTCTAGGTACTTCTTCTTTTCTACCCATAACAGGCTTATAATACCTACTGCCTCCGCTCAAATCATACGCATAAGCCAGATAAAGCATCTTAAATATGTAGCTACTACAACAAGGGTAATCTTCAGCATTTCCATCGTTTAGCTGAGAAATATTGACAGCTCTACAAAAAAACTCTTGCTCCATTGGTGATAACTCTTGCCCTGCCGTTGCTCTAGCCTTTAGTTCTTCAAAAATGACTCTTACTCTGTTTTGCTCTGCTTGCGAGTTGTCTTTTAACTGCAACTCGTTTGTTGTGTGTATACTGTTCATAGTTTTAAGAAATTAATTGAATTGGGTGTATAAAGAACTTGTTAAGTTTTTTCAAATAATTCAAAATAGAGCTTTTACACATATGCTTCGTTGTGAAAAATCACTCATTTTGTTATCAATGCAAAAAAACTAAACAAGTTCAAAATAATTTGAGCAAACATAAGAGGTAAGTACGCAATATTTTTGCGTAGCCATTGCTTTTTTTTAAGGGAAGAACATGTAATCAAATTCGATTATTAACGCTACAATGAGTATCTTATCCTACAATCTCAATCAAACCCTAATATTCCATGCATTATTTTATCTCAACCCTTATTGCATTGTTATGCATATCAAATACTGATTTACTCTCACCAAACGCTTGGCAAGACTCAAGTAGCGCTATTTACATAGTTTGACATATTTAATTTTACACATACAAAAGCAGTTCTTGAAAACAAGGTACTGCTTTTGTTGCTTTGAGCGCATACACAGCCAATACTAAAGACTTCATACTATATTATTGCTTTTTCCGAAAAAAATCTTAGTTTTAAACCAGCTAAAACAAATCCCAATCTATACACTATCAAAACTATTCTATGCCAGATCAAACCCCTAGCATCGAAGCCTTATGGCAAGCAGTAGGCTTCACGCCCAATCAATCACAAGAAGAAGCCATTAGACACACCGATGGCCCCCTGTTTTTGACGGCGGGTCCTGGCTCTGGAAAAACCAGGGTCTTACTTTG
Source organism: Microscilla marina ATCC 23134 (assembly GCF_000169175.1). Taxonomy (NCBI): domain Bacteria; kingdom Pseudomonadati; phylum Bacteroidota; class Cytophagia; order Cytophagales; family Microscillaceae; genus Microscilla; species Microscilla marina. The sequence goes on along the minus strand of NZ_AAWS01000039.1, from coordinate 62,860 downwards.
GAAATGCCTCTACCTCATTGTGCACCAACAAGTAGCCCCCGAACACATTTTTTTGGCCACATTTACCGAAAAAGCCGCCCTTCAACTCAAAGAAGGTTTGCAAAGCTTGTTGGGGCTGGTGACCAACCGCACCAACCAAACTTTCGACCTCTCCAAGATGTATGTGGGCACGGTGCACTCGCTTTGCAACCGCCTCATTACCGACCGTAGGTTTGGGCAAAAAAAAGGCGCTGATAAAAAAATAACCCCCATAGATGATTTAGAACAATACTTTCATATCTCGAACCGAAAGATATGGACAGCAATGATTGCCGCAGGTGGGCTCGACGACTTACCCGCCGAAGAACAAAACCAGTACATCAACGACTACTTGGCAGAAAACCATAAAAAAGGGGTGTCGAGGTACAACGCCATTATGCACCTCATGGCATTGTTCAATCGCTTTACTGAAGAATGCCTCGACGTGGCTACTTTGAACAAAATAGTGAGCGAAGAACCCATGAAAAAAATGGTCAAGATGTATGCTTTTTACCTTGATTCATTGCAAGAGAAATGGCAAGAAAAGCTCGACTTTTCGTTGGTGCAGCAAAAGGGGTTAGAGGTGATGCAGAACTTTGGAGGTGAGGCAAACGAGAAGTTTAAATACGTGATTATTGACGAATATCAAGACACCAACACCATTCAAGAAAAGCTGTTTTTTAAGCTTGCCGAGGTTACCCAAAACCTGTGCGTGGTGGGTGACGACGACCAAGCCCTGTATAGGTTTAGAGGGGCAACCGTGGAGAACTTTGTAGAGTTTGAAGAGCGCTGCAAACAGTATTACCCCAAGGGCAAGCCTGTTACCAAAATACCTTTGAACATTAATTACCGTTCACGCAAAAAAATTGTAGATTTTTATACCAGTTATATTGGGCAAACCAATTGGCAAAAAGAAGACGACCCCACCCAACAATACCGCGTGCATACCAAGCAAATAAGCGCCCATAGCACTGACGACCAAGCTTCGGTGTTTACGACTGACTACCTAGAGCCTGAGCAAAGCTTTGAACAAATTGCCCAGTTCATCCAGACATTGCTCAACCAGCAAATCATAGAAGACCCCAACCAAGTGGCATTCTTGTTTCCTTCGTTGGGCAGTACTCAAGTGCCCAAGGCTCAAGCCGCTCTCGAAAGCCTGGGCTTGCGTACCTACGCTCCGCGTGCCCAACCTTTTCTGAAGTTGCCCGAAGCTCGTAGCATTATGGGTATTTTTCTGAGGGTGTTTGGCAAACCCGAACGCGACCCAGAGTTTAACCGAGGCGACTTTAAAAACTACCACGATTGGATGGAAGAAGTGTATAGCGAAGCGGGTGTGGCTATACGCCAAGATGCAGGGCTAAAGGCATTGGTAGAACACCATCGCAGCGAAATAACTACTAGCATAAGCGACTACAAAGCTTTGATGGCAAAGGTAGAGGCAAGCAATGAACTAAACCTCGACGATGCCTACGACTTTGAGAAAATGCCTGCCCAACTCAAAGAGGCAAGTATATCGCCCAGCGCCCGCAAAAGCTTGTCGAGCACTTATTTGCTTAGACAGCTCAAAAAACAAATGGATGAAGGGGGCAAATCGTCGTTTACCCTGCGAGATGTGATTACCCGTGCCACCTCGCTCAATTGGAACCCGCTCGATTTGTTTTACAAAATACTGGCTTTCAAAGAGTTTAAAACAATGATGGATGCGGCAGGCAAAAGCGATGTGCAAATAGACGAAGGACCTATCTATAATCTAGGTTTGCTCACGGGGTATATCTCACGTTTTTTAGAGTTATACAAAACCGTATTGCGCGCCAAAGACCTAGAAAGCAAAAACTTTAAACGTGCCTTTTTTATTCGTTTTTGGTATACCATTTACAAAAAAGGCGAAACCGAGTTCGAAAACTCAGAAGACCCCTTTCCACGAGGGCGTATCCCTTTTCTTACCATTCACCAGTCTAAGGGGCTAGAGTTTCCTGTGGTGGTGCTGGGCAATACCGTTACCCGTAGCGGAGGGGTACGTAGAATGGAGGAATTGATGAAACCCTTGCTAGGCAACCAAGGCGAACCGCTCACCCGCATGGACGAGTTTGACAAGGCACGCATGTTTTATGTGGCATTATCGCGCGCCGAAAACCTATTAATTGTAGCCAATTATAAACGAGGAATCAGCAAAGAGTTTAAGGCAATGCTTGCCCAACACCAAATACCTGTGCTTGGGGCAAGCCAAGCCGCTACTGTTCCTAGCGCCAAGCTCTCTGCCAAAGCCCCCATGAAGGCATATTCTTACACCTCCGATTATCTCTTGTATGAGCGTTGCCCAAGGCAATACATGGTTTTCAGAAAGTATGGGTTTGTGCCCTCCCGCTCGCAAACTATGTTTTTTGGTAGTCTGGTACACCAAACCATCGACGACTTGCACAATTTCATTATTGACAACCCCGAAAACCTTGACCTTGATTTGATATGAAAAAGAAAATATTAGGCAAAAGCCGCGAACAGATTAGAAAGGAAAGAGAGATTGAACGCATTGAACGCAAGATAGAGGATTTTATGATTAGTCGGTTTGACCAAAACTACGAAATACTCAGCCTTACCTATGGGCGGGGGCTTGCCGAAGATGTAAAAGATACTGCCCTGCAACAAGTATGGATTTATTGGCAAAAAATGCGTGAGGTGGCAAAAAGAGTGACGGAGACTGAAGTAAAACTGATTTTGCCCAATCAGAAAACCCCCGAAGGACGCCCCTTTACCATTGAGGGAGTGGTAGACATTGTGCGTGAAAAGGATAAAACTATCATGTATGACATTAAAACCCACGCCGCCGAAGATGTGAAGTCAAACCAAGAGTTTTACGAAAAACAGCTCAATGTATATGCCTATATATGGCAAACCCTGCGCAGCCAGCAATTAGACGAAACCGCCATCATTGCCACCTCATATCCTAAAGCACTTAAGGAGGCAATTGTTGCCGAAGATGAAAAAGCACAGGAAACAGAGCTAGCCAAATGGGAACCCTTAATCCCGATTGAGTTTTCGCAAGAAAGGGTAGAACAAACCATTGAGTTGTTTGGCGAAGTGGTAGACTGTATAGAGGCGGGAAAGTTTAACCCTCCTACGCAAAAAGTATTGCGCGAACGAGATTTCTATAAACGGCAGTTTGCCTCTAGGGTGTGCCGCAACTGCGACGCGCGTTTTTCTTGCGATGCCTACCTTACCTATTACAAGAAACAAGCAGAGAAAAGTACTAACCAACGCATCAACCCCATATTTGAAATGATTCAAGAGTCTCAGGCAATTGGCGATATGCAACAAGCCTATTGGAAAGACAAAAATCAGCCTTCGGCAGATGAAGAAAAGAGTATTTTGGATGATGATTGATAATACTGATCAAGTAAGTTTAATGTTTTTCAAGCGCCTATGGTCTTCTAAAAGCTGTTCATCTTCTACAGCTATTAACCATTTTCCAACTTCCTTTAGTAGAGGGTGAGAAGGCACCACAATTTGTCGATAAATCTCTAAAGCTTTTTGAAAACACACCTTGGCGGGTTCTTTTTCACCTTGTTGCAAGTAAATAATGCCCCAATTATTGTAGCCACCAGCTACATGTAGGTGCAGCTCGCCAAAGTTTTCGAGGGCAGCCTCTATTGCTGCCTTGATTGCCTTATGGGCTTTGTCAAACTCATTCAGCGCAGCATAGACTTGGCTAAGGTTTGAGCGTACAATGACTGTCTCAGGGTCTTTTGCCCCTAAGTGTTTTTCGTGATATGCCAAGGATTTTTCTAACAATGGTTTTGCCTTCCAATGATTGAACAAGTTATGATAAACTAAGCCAAGGTTAGACATATTTACCATTACAGCCAAGTTGTTTTCACTACCATACAGCCTCAACCTTATGCTTAGTGCTTCTTCTAATAAAGGCTTTGCTTGTCGGTATTGATCTTTCTCTCGGTATAACAAACCTAAGTTTGATAAGCGGCTTGCTATTAGGGATAAATCACCCAATGAGCGAGCAATTTGCAAAGAATTTTCAAACAAGGTTTGGGCAATATCATAATTGCCCAAATCTTGTTGAATATACCCTAAATATTTTTGAAACTCACAGATGCATGCTTGTTTCAGGGTATGTTCTTTACTATCATTAGTTGACAACTCCACAGCAAGTCTAAGTGCCTCTTGGTGACAAGCCAAGGTTTGGGTATAATTGCCCAAATAGGAGTGCAAATAACCTGAGGCAGAATATACATGGGCAATGTTCTTGACATACTCAAAGCAAGGCACTCCTTTGGTTTTTTCGGGAGTAATGGCGAAGTAGTCGGTCAGGTTTTCGCCAAGTTCTACCAATGAGAGCCTAGGCAAAACGGGTTGATCTGCTGCTTTCACAAAAACGGGATAGCGTTCAATCAAAGGCTTGCAGGTTTGATAGTTGGGTGGTATCTTAAAAAAGATCAAGTCTTTTAGAATAGTATGTAAAAAAATGCTTTGGGTAAATTCATTGTCCACGCTCAACTCTTGCAACCAACCATTTTCTATCAGCGCATCCAAACTTTCATCTACCGAAGCCACCCAAGGGTCATCTTCTCTGGCACCAGTCTCTACCAACCCAAAAAACAAAGAAACTGCCAAGGGTTTGGTTGGAAACATTGCCAACCATTGTATCACTTGTTGTTCTTGTGAATTGAGCTCTGTCAAGTCGAGCACCACCAACAAATATTGATAAATCCCTTTGACCTTGCGTTTTAGTTCATTGCTGTTATCCGCACCTTCCGACCATTTATCTTTGTGTGCCACCCATACCTCTTTCAATAGTTTGGGGTCTGTATATTTCTTGTCTTTTACCTTGGCAAGCAATGCTTTTACGTTGCTTAGTCTACGGCTCTTTGCCAAAGTTTTCGCCATGAGCTCTACCGTAAGTGTGTGCAAACCCACCAAGTTTAAAAGTTCTTTGAGTGCCTTGGGTTCTTGGGTTGCCTGTGGGTAGTGCGCCTCAAAAAGCTTTACCGATTCGTCAAACGATAATGTGCCTAGTGGCAATTGTTCAAAGCCATCTGCCACCACCCCACGAGAAGTAATCAATACTGTCCAATGAGTGTTGTTCAAAGGCAACCAATGCCTACTTTTGTTCAACTCCTCTATATCATCGGCATTGTCTATTACCAAGAGATTATTGCCATCAAGCGCCTGAAGTGCAAGTGCAGCTTGCTCTAGCACTTGCACTTCATTTAGCGATTTCCTAGCAATATGCAAGTTATCGGGGAGTGTGCTGGTCAGTATGGTTTGAGCAAAACTATGATGAAAAGGTAACCAGGCTATATGGTCAAACTTGCCTTGGTGATGGCTCAAGTATAGTCTTGCCAAAGTACTTTTGCCCACACCTCCCAAACCGTTAATAACCACCACAGGGGCTTGTTTGCTTAGTATATTTTCAAGACGTTTCAAATCTTGTGCTCTACCAAAAACCTTGTCTGGTTGAAGCTGAGGTGGGAATTTGGTAAGCAATCGGGTGCTGGAGATTAAACCTGACTGGTTGTTGTGCTCTATCTTACCGATTATTTGAAGCAATGCTTCACAAACTTTATTTCTTTCTCTTTGTAATACAGCAAAATCAAGTGTGTTTTGTCTATATTGTTTTTCTATGTTGTGATACCTAGAGCTCAACAAAATAACTTCGTCGTATAGATGATAACTATCAGGCAAATGATTTTGTAACTTTTCTAGAGTAACATCAACTTGACCTTGACTTACAGATTGGCGCAAATGAGAGATAAAAGCACTATTCATTGAAGGGATTATTATAAAGGCTTATTGCATTAGCTTCTTAAGCTAACAAAGCTCCGAAAGAATCACAAGCTCAGTAGCAAGCTTTTTGATTAATTCCCCCATAAATGACTATCTTTGCCCTCTATTATAGGATGATTACTCAAGACTAAAGCCGACAGAAGAAATTTTGTCGGCTTTTTTGGTAGGTAAACCTTAGGTAAAATTAAAAAACAACTCTCTAAACACTTAAAAAAACAGTTCTTTACATTTTTCTTTCAAAAAAAAATTCAGGTTTTCGCTCACACTTTTCAAGTATCCCCCTCTAACTGAGTAATACACACAACGTAAAACTCAATAATTAGATTATGCTACTTAAAACTCAAACTAAACCTGCTAAAACAACTAATGCCAACACCGCAGTAAACCCTTATCAGGGCTTACAAGATATTGCTGAGGCACAAGCCTATGACAAGACAGAAGATGAAGAACTAATGCATGACCTGCATAAGGTGCTCAAAAAACATAACGCTGTCAGTCGCTTTGGTGTAACGTTACTTCATGATCACTTTGAGATAGACGGAGACGAAATGTTGATAGAAACACATGACCCTCAATCCAGGACTTTGACTATTAAGCCTTATCGTAACTCAGAACTCAAAGAACCCGATAACTTACAGGAAACTTCTTGGCGGTTTACAGAAGAAGGGGAAGCCGTAGCAATGCAGGCTTGCCTTTGGGATGGTCAAGAGCACCATCCTGTTTTCAAGATATAAACCAAATATTTCTTTAACCAGTTTTGCTACTTATGCTATATTTCGCATATTGAAATATGGATAAATACTTGGTCAGGCTTTTCACTATACTTTGTTTATTGCTTATTGCTTACAACTATGCCCCTGCCCAAAATACTGATAGCCTTTTAAAATCGGGTAAGGTAAAATTAGCTCAAGGAAAGTTTAGTCAAGCCAGGGATGTTTTTAACATTACATTTACACACTTGAAGCATCGTCATAGTCCTGATTCACTGAACGCACTCTTGGGAATTGGTCAAACTTATTTGTTTGAGTTTCGCTTGAAAAAGGCCATTCAGGTATTTAGACAATGTGAACAGGGATTTGCTCATGTAAAGGATTTAAAATATGATGTTGCAAAGTCTACTTTATACAATAATCTAAGCACCTGTTATAACTTTATTCAAAAACAAGATTCAGCACTTTTTTTCAATCAACAAGCAATCAATCTTAGTAGTGCAAAAAGCTCGGTACGAGGCGACTATTATACAACAAGGGCTTTAATTTTCAGGCGTATATCAAAAGACTCCTCACGCCATTATTACCAAAAGGCACTCAATATTTTCTTCTATCACAAACAAAGGTTAAAACTGGCTCGAACATACTACAACCTCTCAACCCTATTTTTAACAAAGCCTGACTCTGCTCTTAAATACATTAGGCATTCTATCAAAAGCAATTGCCCTGGGTTTGTTCCTTCCACTCAACAACCTAACCCAGGCTTGCACAACAAAACTTTCAACAAAGTCATTCTGATAGCATCTTTGCTAAGAAAAGGGGAATTATTGGCAAAAAACAATGTAAACCTGAGGGGGGCACTGGTTGCATTGATGAGTGCAGATACCTTGGTTACTCGCTATCGAAAAAAACTAAAAAAGAGAGTGGAAAAAATAAATGCGCTAAGGAATAGTGCCAAGATATTTGAATTGGCAATTTCAGTAATATGGAGGCTTAGACAACAGTTAGGAATCCCTCAAATTGAGGTAGTCAAATACCAAAGGCTCTTTTTTTACTTTTCTGAACGAGCTAAAGGTAATGTTTTACTGGATCAGGTATCTAATAAAAATGCAATAGATATTCCAATAATAAGCCTCCCACAAGTACAAGACAGCCTTGCACCTACTCAAGCCTTATTAGAGTTTGTTCACTCAGGTAAGGATTTATTTGTACAAGTGATTACCATAGATAAGATTACAATAAAAAAACTTTTAACCAATACAACAAAGGGAGAGCTCTATGACCTGGCTAATGAGTTTCGTTTTGCTTCTCATAGCCTTGATGTTGAAGATTTCATTAAAGATAGTCCAAGATTGTATAAACAATTCATCTCTCCCATAAGTAGTCTCATCAAAGACAAAAACAGGTTACTCATCGTTCCTACCAGCGAGCTTACCAACTTTCCCTTTGAAGCACTTACCAGTAATAAACTTTCTTTCAACCCTGACACTCCTCTTTTGGGGCTTAAAGAAGTAAAGTATTTAATGCATGACTACATAGTTACCTATCATGTAAGTAGTACTCTCGCATTTATTCACCAGCCAAGAGCTTATGAATTCGATTATTTTGGAGTGGGCTTTAAACATTTTTCGCATAAAAGCTTTGCTGATTTAAAGCATAGTGAACAAGAAATAAAACAAAGTGCTACTTACTTCAGTAAAAGCAAAACTTACCTTGGCTACCCATCAGCTCACAAGCAAATAATGAATGAATTGAATAGCAGGATACTGCACATCTCTACCCATGGAAATTTTCAAAATCAGTACTTAATGGGTTTAATTTTTCCAAAAGGAGGGGGACAACTAGATACCTTAGGAGTAAAAGATATATACAATATGAACATCACAACAGAGCTGGCTATTCTATCTGGTTGTGACTCAGGTGCAGGCAAGCTAATTCCACATGAGGGTGTTTTTGGCTTTACCCATGCTTTTTTGTATTCCAACACACCATCAATAATATATTCCTTATGGTCGGCATCTGATGAAGGCAGTAAAAACATTATGAAATTGTTTTATGAGACACTCAAAAGGAATGGTGATAGAGATTATGCTAAGGCGCTTACATTAGCTAAAAGGCAGTATTCTAAAAAATACTACCTCCCTGCCGTATGGGGCAACTTTGTAATTAACAGTAAATGATTACTGAATAGTAAAACTACTTACAATGAGCACATTGTTGATACGTACTTCAACATAGTACTTACCCTTTTCTAAATTTCTAACTCCAACCTCTGCAATCTTTCCTTTTTGAAGCTTGAAGTCAGCAATTTTCTTAAGCTTGTTAGAGAAAAGCTTCACTCTAGATTTTTGTTTAAGCTTGGTAGCAAAAACAATCTTTTGCCCTAGTTCAAACTGTTGCTTGTTGCTAGGCATAAGAATGCCTTCAGGTAGGCTCTTTTTGGGGTCAATCAATTTCTCCATCATTTGATTATCCGCAAACGCTACCAACTCTTCTTCTTTCTCCTCTACCTTCTTAGGTGCTACTGTTGGCTGCTTAACAACTTGCGGCTGCTTTGTAGGCGAAGTAATCACAACCTTAGAAGAGGTGCTTGTCTTTGCTTTTTTAGGAGACTTTATCACCAGCTCAGGCAAGGTTCTATCTACTTGCTTATTCACCTTCAATGCCGTAGGCTGCTTTTGCTGCGCCTTTGGCAAGTTTTGCCACACAAGCAATGCAGATAAAAAGCAAACCACCACGCTTGCTGCAATGCCAATTACTCGCCAATCAGAGTTGGTTTTAATTCTTTTGATTTCTGCTATTTGAGTTTTCGCTTCTTCGTTGACGTGCTGATTAAACGCCTCATGAGCAGTTTGTGATCTAAAAGCAGCGCTTTCGCTCATTGCTTGGTCTAAACCTTCCAATACATCCATCGGTATTGGTGTTGTATCAGTTTGCCCTACATCATCACACCTTTGTTCAAACTCGTTGAGTTCGCTCAAGTAAAGGTTATTGCGTTCAATTACCTGGTTGAGTTGTGTGGTTGTCCATTCAACTTGTTGAGATAGAATTTCAATTTGCGCTTTATAAAAGTGGGTCGTGCTACTATTGAAAACTTCGCTAAGTTGCTCTTTGGTTAGTTTTAGTAGTTTACAAGCTTTTTCTTCTCCTATTTCTCGAATTAGCTCTTGAAGTATTATGCTCTGGTTCATTTACTTTTTTAGTTTAGATATAGTCATCCTTCCTAATAGTATAAATGATTAAGCGATGGTAAAATGTCATGGCATCAGAAAAAAAATCATACAATTATGTATTAAGCCTTCTTATTACGGTTTTTAGCCAACCTCACCAGCTTGTCATTTTCTTCTTGTAAACCCTCCAGAGTTCGCTGATACCCCTCTATCTGTTTGTCTTTTGATTCAATGATGCTTTGCAATAGCTTCATGTCTAACTCTTTGGTATCTTGATGGAGCAATGTCCCTATTCCAGTGATGAGATAATCAAAGTTAATTTCAGGGTGTATCTGGCTCAACGCTTCCAAAAACTCTAACCCGGGTTTATTGGCCCCCCTAGCATACCCTCTGATTTTTGTAGGTGCCTGCCCCATCTTATCTGCCAACTGTGCAGCAGACCTGTACCCAAGTTTTTCTAGAAGTTTGCTAAATCGCTCGTGAAAATTACTGTCCATCTATATAGTACAATCTATTTTAAGGCAAAATATTGCCGATCAATCATAACACTTAATTTTTGTAAAATAGTATTAAAATTAAACATCACAACCCGAAGTAAGGATTTATTCAAGAGCCTCTGTGACCTTCCTTATTTTTTCCAGAACCTTTTTTTTCATAGGTATGCCCAATTTGTAAAAATAAATAGCTTGACCGCCTGAATACTCATAAACCAACTGCTGGAGACTAATCAAGTCTTCCGCACTGTTGATATACTTTTCGATTAATCCCCTAAACCCTTTGTTAAGCACTCCATTTTCACCTTCGTGAAATACTTCATAAACGGATTTAGTAAAATCCTGTGATTGATATTCTTGTTCTGTCATAGTGTAAAACTTGATTCATATTACCTATTAGTAGGCGTTGATTTAAAACACAAAGATTGGGATTTTATCTCGCATTTTTATCCTCATAAGTGAGGATATTTTTCTAAAATATTACTGCCTTCTACCGCTTAATAGTTCAGTTTATAGCGACAATATATTTGTAGAAGTGTAAATTTTATCGACAAAATATTGCCGATAATAAAAATATACTCTATACTTGCATCATCAGAACTAACGAGAACACTATGAACATTGTGTAATAGTTGATTGGGTTGTTTAGCTAGTGCTATTCGAGTAAAACGTGTGTGTATTGTGTACTCATATATACACCAGGCAGTGTGATCTCTTTGGGTTCGCACTGCCTTTTTTATTTCAAGTAAGTACTTGGACATAAATAACTATAGTTAAATGGTTGTATTGTTATATGGCTTTTCGACGCATGGCGGAACAATAAATACAGCCATAAAGTGCAGACAATTTTGTCCTGCTACTTAACCCAAATCAAACATTTATACCATTCAAACAATATGCTTATGCGAAAAAGAAGAACAACCAAACCTCGCACTGTGACAGTACTCCAAAAATTACTGGAGACTGGTATTGACTTTACCATCACAGATTTAAAACATCTCAATGGCAGTCTGTTTTACTTTGACTGGCAAAGACAAGATCATTATAAGGAGAAAGCTAATTTAGCTACTCAAACAGTCCCTTTTGGTGAGCAATCTAATACCGCAAACTTGTTTTTGTTTCCTGCTTCTTTTGAGAAGAAAATCGAATCCAAAATTTTTTATCACTTTCAACGAAAAATCAAAAGCCTGTACAATCACTGTGAAATCGACAAAAACCTACACAACCTCAAACAGCTTGAGACTGATTTTTTTAAACTAAACTTCAAAGGATTATGCAATTCAAAACCTCACAAAACCAATTCGTATTTGTCAAGCTCACCCAAGAAGAGGCCTGCAAATTACAATCGGTATTAACCAAGTTGTTATCAGGCGAGCTACATCAAGGCTTTACCTTGGAACTAGCCAACGGTCTTAAAAAGTCTATTTCAGCCAATAGTAAGCGATACCTAACTGTCAAGGATTGGGAGAAGAAAGAGAAACAATAAATCTCATATTATGGCAACACTTATCATAGGTATCCTATTGGCGGGATACCTGATTTCATTTATTATTTATAAACCTAATGATTAATTGACTTATGGCAGAAGAGCTTGTCACAAGAGAGAACAAACTAAGAGCAAGGGAACTAGCATTTGAACGCCAGCCTCGGTTTGAGGAAAAAGCAAGAGTACAAGTCGATAGTAAAACCTGGGTATTGCTTAGCCCTACAATTGCGCAAAATCAAAAAAAACTCAAAGCCTACCTCAAGCGGCGAGCAAAACGCCTTCAAAAGCGAAAAGAACGCTTTGAGGCAGAAAAGAGAAGCCGAATGGAAAGAGGTAAGATTAGCGCCCAAAAAACCAAACAACAAAAACAAACTGCTTAACTCAAACTTAAGCCCCCAATCACATGAAAAACTTCACACTTAGTATATTCCGTCGCTCAATCCCTTATATCAAAGAGCTCCGCCAATTATCAGGAGGGGTTACCAGCTCATTGCTCATGCAACAACTAGATTATTACTTTAGCTACCACCCCAAGGGGTTTTACAAGTTTATGTGCCCATCAAGACATGCCCATTACCGTAATGGCGACTCTTGGACAGAAGAGCTTGGTTTTTCGGTCAGGGAATTTAGAAGTGCTTGGCAAAAGATTGGGGTGACTTACAATTCTAAAAGTGAGTTTCAACAGTTCAAGGGGGATACGTTTCAAGGCAAGTTTTACTGTGCTTATATAGACCGTAAAGACCATAACAAAACCTACTATTTCAGAAACCACAAACTACTTGATGAAAGGCTCTTTGAACTGGCAAAAACCAACAGCAATTTCTCGCAAACAACAGGTAGCAATCAAGCACAGGACGATATGCTATGTGGGGCAGATGACAAAAACGCATTTGGTGCACATGACGATATGTTACATGGGGTAAATAACAAATTGTTATGTGGAGTAGATAACATATCGTCATGTGCTCAGGGGGGCATGTTACAAAACGTCACTTCAGCAGATAACAATTTGTCATCTCATGAAGTGACAAAAGCGCATATCACTATAGGAACAATAGATAACACATATATAACTTCAGAAAAAACAAAAGAAAAAAAAGAAAAGTTTCCGTCCCCTTCCTCTTCTTTAAATTTTTATGAAAATGAAAAAAAGGAAGAGTGTGTATCCGAACAAATCAAAGTTTCATCTATTCAAGCTACCAAAAGCCCTTCAAAAGTTGCGAAAAAAGTTTCCCAAAACACAGAAATGAACCGTGAAGAATTCGGTCAGCAAGTTAAAATTCTGGTTACTGACCTCATTCGAGAGTTTGAGCACATCGATATCCAATGGGAACGCGAACGGATAGAAAAAATACTGTTTGAGAGATATTTTAACGATGGGCTTACCCCAGACTATATGGCAGAGCAACTCAAAAACTACCTGCTATACATTGACTTCTCTGGCTCATTCAAATTTGGTACAGCTGAAAACTTCATCTACCAAGGGCTTAGGAGCGACTATACCAAAAAGCTGCATTCAGTCCAAAAACAAAATAATAAGCGTGTTGCTAACAAAAATGAGCAAGTTATAGTGGCTAAAACCATCCAACGAAATGTACCAGAAAGCGATGAAGACAGGTACCAGAAGCAGTACTACGAGAATATGAAGCAACAAAACCTAGCAAATAAATAATGAATAGATTTTCAGCAAATATTGAGCACCTACTAGGTAAAGTACCTCCACAAGCATTAGAACTAGAGGAAATTGTATTGGGCGCCTTGATGATTGACAGAAATGTTATTTCTTCTGTTGTAAGCATCTTAAAGCCAAAAGATTTTTATAAGCCTGCCCATCAGGAGATTTATCAAACAATTTTTGATTTATATGCTGAGTCTAACCCTGTAGATATACTTACGGTGAGCCAGCTACTACGGAAAAAGGTAAAGCTCGATATGGTAGGAGGGGCTTCTTACATAACGAAACTAACTGACATTGTAAACTCAGGAGCTAATGTGGAATACCATGCCCGCATCATTGCCGAGTTATCCATCAAGCGAACATTGATTGAAATTACGGCAGAGATACAAAAAGAAGCTTTTCAAGAAAGTAGTGATGCTTTGGAATTGTTGGATCAAATACAGCATAAAACCCATGAAGCTACTAAACACTTATTTAACAAAGAGGCACTCATAATAGGTGACATTGATCAGGAGCTTATGGGTGGGCTTGAAGCACATCGCCATAGCCAAAGCCCTTTTAGTGGAGTTCCTTGTGGCTTGCATGATATAGACAAAGTTACCTCAGGTTGGCAAAAGCCGGACCTCATTATTTTGGCAGCCAGACCAGCAATGGGCAAAACAGGCTTTATGTGCTCTATAGCTAGAAATACCGCAGTAGATGCAGGTATTCCAGTAGCAATGTTTTCGTTAGAGATGAGCGCTGCACAGTTGCTCACCAGACTCTATTGTGCAGAAGCTGGTGTCAACATCAAACGCATTCGAAAAAATCAACTCATTGACGAAGAATGGGAACTGTTCAAGGAAAAAAAAGAGACTATAGCTAGAGCGCCTATATACATTGATGACACAGCGGCAATTTCAATGAATGAATTACGAGCCAAGGCTTTTAGATTAAAAGAAACTGCTAACATAGGCTTAGTCATTATAGACTACCTTCAGTTGATGACTGCAAGCATGAGTAAAAATAGCCAAGGTAACCGCGAACAAGAAATCGCCTCCATATCAAGGGGATTAAAGCAGTTGGCAAAAGACCTGAATGTGCCAGTGATTGCCTTATCGCAGCTAAGTCGGGCAGTAGAAATACGTGGAGGAGAAAAAAGACCACAGCTTTCTGATTTGCGCGAATCGGGAGCCATAGAGGCTGATGCTGATGTTGTACTGTTCTTGTATAGAGCCGAATACTATGGGATTGCAGAAGATCGAATGGGCAGCTCTACCAAGGGCATAGGAGAAGTAATCATTGCCAAGCATCGAAACGGAGAGCTGGCTGATATACATCTGAGGTTTGTGGCTGATTTAGCAAAATTTGAGAATCTCCCCAACCATCTTGAGTTACCTCCACTACTCAACCAAGATCAAGGCTCGACAATCAACACAATTCAGCCCGATACTCACATACTGACAGGTAACTCAAACACAAATCAATCAGAATTACCTTTTTAGGCCATCAATACATCATGCAAAATACTATGAATGCAGAAGAGAACCTTACACCATTAGCACTTTATTTCAAAGATCATTTGATTTCCAACCTCTCAAAGGCAGGGATAAGCTGGTATAAAATGACACCAACCAATCAAATGGTTGATAGCACCCTAAGCATATTCATTTCTGGCAACGATATGGTCATTACTGGGAGCTTTGGTGATGCTATTTACACCTTTGATGATCAAGTAAAGCTTTGTGACTTGGATAGCCTTAGCCTTGCCGATTTTTCAAGTAAATGTACTAGCAGTCCTGTGGGCAAGTTTTTTCTGGTATGGAGTCCTGAGGCAGCCAGAAAAAAGTTTATCAGTACTTTGCAGGATTACTTCAGGCAGAACGGACAAGCACTTTGCCTAGAAAGTTTTTTAAAACAACATGGACTTTATACCAGCAAGTTTCAAGTTTTTTTTAAATCTAAAATCAAGCTATTGGCAAGCTTTGACTACTACTTACCCAAGCTAAGCAAGCAAATAAACCTTCAAGGTAAAGTAGACAATTGGTTGGTGCCTGACAACAGGTGCTATATGCAGTATTTGGCAATTCAAAGTTTGGCAAGGCACTTATCAAACAATTAACAAAGACATCAGGAGAGCAACATTAGTTTAATTTTTTCATAAAACTATTGAGACAAAGGTATAAGTGCTCTCCTGTATTTTGACCAATAATAAACACTAGTAGTATCACATAAAACTAAATATAATGGCAGTAGTATTTTATACAAAAGAAGATGTAGACAGCATCATTGATAAAGAGGTAATTCCTTTAAAGGAGCAACTTGAACAATTGCAACAAAAGTTAAATCAAACACCTGAAGTTGGCTTTTTAACTACAAAGAAAATTTGTGATTGTATTGGAATTACAAGAACTACCTTAAGAGATTGGAGAGACAGGTTTGAACTGAAATCATACAAACCTGCTGGTTCTAACGGGGTAGAGCTTTGGAAAATAGTAGAAGTAATAGAGTTTATTGAATCTAGAGTTACCTAGACGCTTCTAAACTTTTATCAAGTTTATCCAACTCCGAACTAATAGTTGAATCTGTCATTTTTGCATAATGCTCAGTCATTTTTTTCTCAGAATGACCTAATACATCTTTTATATTATCAAGGGCAGCTCCACTTGTGCGTAAGATTTCAGCAAATGTAAACCTAGCAGAGTGCGAGCTGATTTTTTTATCAATACCCACCTCTTTCATAAGTTTTTTAATATACTTATTGTATGCAGAGTTACTTGCATATACAGGTAAGAGTCTACCATCGTACTTGCCTATATTATGCGCATACCTATCAAGAATATCCTGTGCTGATTTGATAATAGGTACTTTCGCAACAACTTTCGTTTTCTGACGTTTCTTTACAATCCAATTTCTTTTATCAACACCCACCAATAGATCATCTCCATTAAGGTTATATGTATCAATATAGGCAAGCCCTGTAAAACACTGGAATAAAAAGCAATCTCTAACTCGATAAAGAGCAGATTTTGAATCTATTACATGTTTCTCAATTTTTAATACTTCTTGCAGAATTAGGGATTCTTTTTGTTCCTTATGTTCCTTTATAGCCTTAAAGTTATAGTTAATTGGGTTATGCTCTATTACTCCTAGATCAACAGCTTCGGTAGCTATATTTTTAAGTAAAACCAATGTTAAACGGGCTACATCATTACTGTATTTTTTTCTATACAAGCACCAATCATTTAGCTTTTTACCCATACCTCTATATTCTTGCGTAAGCAGTCCAGATATTGGCAAATCTTTAATACCATACTCATCCTGCAAAAACTCTTGAATTCTTCTAGCACGATAAGTAGTTGTTTCTTTTGTAGATTTTGCTATAATATTATTAATCAGAGTTTCACTGATACTCATCAAGGTAATTTCACCGTTATTGGATATCAATACTTCTTTTAAACTCCTAGCAGTGATATGTGCTCCTATTTTTAATAACTCATTATAACGGTTTTGAAGTTTTGTCTCAATGATGCTTAATCTTTCATTTAAAGCCTTAATTTTGGAAGTGCTACCTTTGATATGCAGAGTCATACCATTAGAAGCATGTTTCTTTGGGACAAGCCATTGCTCTGGCTTTATCTTGATGCCAGTAGATATTGAAGTCCTGTCTTTTTTTGATGTGCTAATTCTTAAATCAATCCTTAGATTGCCCTGAGAATCTGGAATATCTTTCCTTAGATAAAAAAGAATGCTAAAACTCATAGTTTTGATCATTTAAATCTGTAGTAACCACTATAGTAACCCACAGCTACTACATAAAACTACTCAAACCTACATGCTAAAGCAAAAAAAAACCGTCTAAAAGACGGTTCTGAGTGGAGAATATCAGATTCGAACTGATGACCTCTACACTGCCAGTGTAGCGCTCTAGCCAACTGAGCTAATCCCCCATTTGTTAAGGTTTGCAAATGTATGCACTAAGGGGATAACTACCAAATTTACACCTGACATTTTTTAAAAAAACATAAATTTCTATTTACAACACAAAATACCTTTCCGAAATTACCATAAATCATTAAATTCACCTCTTTGTATACCCTAAACTAATCAAACACATGGCAACGCTCAAAACCAAACCCAACGACCAAAGTGTAGAGGCTTATATAGAAAATATAGCCGACGAAAAAAGACGTACTGACTGCAAAACAATTGCTGAATTGATGGAAGCCATTAGCGGGCAACTACCTGTGATGTGGAGCGACAGCATTGTAGGCTTTGGCAGTTATCATTACAAGTATGCCAGCGGACGAGAAGGTGATTGGTTCCTTACCGGGTTTGCCTCTCGCAAACAAAGCCTCACCTTGTATATTATGGCGGGTTTTGACCAATACGATGAGCTCATGGAGCAATTGGGCAAATACAAAACAGGCAAGTCATGTTTGTATATCAAAAAACTGGAAGATATAGACCAAGACGTGCTTAAGAAGCTAATAAAAGCCTCTATTCTCTACCTGAAAAAACAATACTGAGAAAATTAAACCTGCATGAGTTTATCATCTATAATTATCCTTCTATCTTTGGTTTTTTAAGCAGTAAGCAATTAGCTTCAAGCGATAAGTAGACTGTTATACATTTGCTCACCGCTAATAACACAGGGGAGCACTTTGAACTTTGTTACTTGTACCTTGAAGCTACTACAACTAAAGCGAAACCTACAAACTAAATAAGTACACATTTATGGATTTATTCAATGCCTTTACTATTCTCATAGTATTATCGGCAGCCTTTGGTTATATCAATCACCGCTACCTCAAACTGCCTACTACTATTGGTTTAATGATTATTTCGCTGGTGATGTCTTTAGGTATTGTAATACTAGGTACATTTTCTAAAAGCCTTTATGCCCAATTGGTGGGAATGATCAAAAGCGTAGACTTTAACAAGGTATTGATGGAAATCATGCTTAGTTTCCTGCTTTTTGCCGGTGCGCTGCATGTAGATGTAAAAACACTTGCCAAAGAACGAAACCCAATTATGGTATTTGCTACGCTAGGGGTACTTACTTCTACCTTTATAGTAGGCTCGCTTATGTATTATGTGTTTCAATTGCTGGGAACCCCCATCGACTACATCTACTGCCTACTGTTTGGTTCTTTGATTTCGCCTACCGACCCAATAGCCGTATTAGCTATTCTTAAAAAAGCTACTGTACCCAAAAAACTAGAAGTAAAAATATCGGGCGAATCACTCTTTAACGATGGAGTAGCCGTGGTTATCTTTTTGAGTATCTTCGAAATGGCTGACAAAGGCATAGATAAGATAGGCGCTTCCGATATTTTATTCCTTTTTGTAACTGAGGCGGGTGGTGGTGCCTTGTTTGGCTTGTTGTTGGGCTATGTGGGCTATATTTTGCTCAAATCTATAGACTCTTACATCGAAGAAGTACTCATTACCCTTGCTTTGGTGATGGGAGGTTATGCTTTTTCTTCGTTTATCCACATATCGGGTCCTTTGGCAGTAGTAGTAGCCGGGCTTGTGATGAGCGACCGCGCCCGCATGTTTGCCATGTCAGACATTACCCGCCAATATGTAGACATGTTTTGGGAGATACTAGATGAAGTGTTCAATGCGGTACTCTTTATCCTGATTGGCTTAGAAGTATTGGTTATTTCGTTCAACCAAAGTTACATCATTGCCGGAGTCATTGCTATAGTAGTGGTGTTGGTATCTCGGTTTATCTCAGTGGGTATTCCTATTTCGTTAATGAAGCTCAAGCGTAGTTTTATTCCTCGTACCATTCAAATACTTACCTGGGGAGGACTCAGAGGAGGTATTTCGGTAGCCTTGGCGCTCTCGCTTACCGACAAAATGCACCGCGAGGAATTTGTAACCATTACTTATATAGTGGTGGTGTTTTCTATCATTGTACAAGGGCTTACCATTGGCAAGCTGGTACAAGGAGTAAAAGAAGAAGATACTGAAGATATTCCTTCTGGTCATTAAACACTCCGAAGCATACATAATTGAATATTAAGGCATCAAGTCAGACTCGGCAAGTTCTCAAAGCTTGCCGGGCCTAAACAGGTCATCAAATATTTGCTATCACTTTTAGCCTCCAAAAGTCAAGGAAGCCCTCACTAAAACAGCTTCCTTGACTTTTCTTAAGGCGCTCTGTATGTTTATACTTTAGTTGCAGGCACTTGGCGTTGGGCTATTTGCACTATATGCTCCAGCAGGTCTTCCAGGTCTTGCGCTGTAGTAGCTGGGTTTGCCAGCGTTACCCGCAAATAAGTTTCGCCGTTGAGCAAGGCTTGTACTATATAAAATTTACCCTCAGCCAATATGTGTTGCCTAATCAGGCTATTTACTTTACTGAGGTCTTCGTGGGTAGCAGTATACCTAAAACACACAATATTGCAGGCGGGTGGCATGGCAAGTTCAAACGATGGGTGTTGTTGTAACAATTGAGCAAAAGTATCGCCCAAACCATAAATAGTATCAATCATTTCTTCCAACAAAGCATCTCCATAATAACTCCATACAGTAAAAACCTTGAAACCCATTGGAAACTTGGTGGTTTCGAAGGTACGCTTGGCAAAGTTGAACCACTCCTGCTCTTCGTCATCGTTCCACAGGTAGTGGGCATTTTGGGCAAAAGTATTGTATGAGTCGTTAACATCTTTGAACACCAACCCTGTAGCCAATGCAGGTACCAATAGGGTTTTATGAAAATCCATCACCACCGAATCAGCCCGGTTGATTCCTTGTACTTTGTGGCGGTGTTTGTCAGAAAAAACTGCCGAAGCCCCATGAGCGCCATCTACATGAAACCATACATTATGCTGTACACAAAAATCGGCTATAGCCTCAAGGTTGTCATACGAACCAGTAGCCGTAGAGCAGGCGCTCCCCACTACTGCTACTACTTCTTTGCCTTGGGCTATGGCTTGCTCATAATAGCTTTGCAGCAAATCGGTACGCAGGCAAAACTGCTCATCTACAGGTATTTTAATAATGCCCGCATCTCCCCACCCCATAATCTTCACGGCACGTTCTACACAATAATGCGCTTGCTCAGACACCATCAATGCCAATGGCTGTTGGTTGCCCTCTTGCCACACATTGGCTGTTGCTTGTTTGCGCCTGGCGGCAAGTAGCGCCGTCAGGTTGGCAAGGGTACCCCCTGAAGTTAAAAAACCACCTGCTTTGTCATCAAAACCCATCTTTTGGGCCAAACGTTGCACCACCAAGTGCTCCATAGCTACCGATGATTGCCCCATTTCATAAATACCCATCCCATTGTTCAGGAAATCGCTCATCATAGCCGCCAAAGCTGCTATAGGGGCAGTAGTGCTTATTTGGTGCCCCATATACCGTGGGTGGTGTATGTGTATCGAGTCCTGCAAAAATTCTTTAAAGTACTCCGATAAACCATTGGCAAAATCATAGTTTTCCCATTTTTCCCGTTGCTTTTCGGGGGTTTGGTAGTCGTTTACCAATAGTTTGTCAGGGTTTTGTTGGGTAGTAGCCAAATACTCCGACAAGGTATCGATGAGTTCGTAACCAGTGGCTTTAAAATCTTCGGGATTGAATGCTTTTTCTATCATGGTTTATCATATTAATTCACCGCAAAATTACACATTACAGTCTTTTTAACTAAATTAATTTCGAAATAAAGAAAATATTCCTGCATAGTACATATATTTCAGGATTTAGTTTGATATATTCCTACTTCATCATCATTTAAAGGAAAAATTACTATGCTCAATATAGACGCCATAGACAAAGAGATACTTGGCTACCTGCAACAAGACGCCAAAATGAATATCAAAGAGTTAGCAGACAAGCTCAAAATGACAAAAACGCCCGTGTATGAACGCATCAAACGTTTGGAAAAAGAAGGGTACATTTCGGGTTATGTAGCACTGCTCAACAAGAAAAAACTCGATTTGCCACTCATTGTTTTTTGCGAAGTAACCCTCACCAGCCAGCACATAGAATTTATTGAGGCTTTTAGCAATGCTATCAAAGAAATTCCCGAAATAGTAGAATGTTATTTATTAGGTGGGGTATTCGACTATCTGATCAAGATTGTAGTACCAGACTTAGATCACTACTACAGCTTTGCGTCGCGCCATTTGGCAAGCTTGCCCAATGTAAGTAAAATACAAAGCTTGTTCGTTTTGAATGAAATAAAGTACTCTACTGCTCTCCCACTTGATAACAATAAGTCTTAATTGGGTATAAAAGGTACTCAATGATAAAAAAAATCAGTGTAAAACAACGCTCAGTGAAACAAAAGGTACTGCAGGGCACAAATTAACTTTTTCTTCACTTTAGGGCAAAGAAAAATCCTATACCCTAAAATAGAGTAAGGATTCCAAAGGTTAATTGAAAAACTGATTAATTGTATTTTTGAGATTGTTATTACCCCATATAAGTACATTTGTGTAGATAGGTATGGGGTAATGTATAAATATTTTTGATTGATTAGTAAAGTTTTTCTTACTTACGTAAGATGTTCAGAAAAAGTTTGACAATATTTCTTTTTTTTTCAACGTTTACTAAAAATTTTTGTCGCTGTTGTACACCTTCACTACAAAAACAAATTTTCGCAATTTATTTACTTGCTGAGGGCGTTGTAAATACTGTAAATAGTTTGCCGCAGGCTTGATCAGTGGTTTTCGTAAAGAATCGGTTACCTCAAGGTTGGTTGCCACCGAATCCATCATACTTGCCAGGTACTTAGCCTTGATAGCAAAGGTAGCCCCTTCCATCTTTTTGTCCTTTCCGGTAATCAACCCCACCAAGTTACCACGGGCATCCATTACAGGAGCTCCACTGTTGCCGGGGTTTACAGGAATAGAAATTTGATAAGACGCCGGATTGCCCTGATACCCCGTTTGAGCACTTATAGTGCCTTCGCCATAGACAATATCTTCGCGCGGATACGCCAATGTATATACTCTCTCGGCCAGTTTGGCTTGTTCGGTACGCAAACTAAACGGCAACTGTCCAAACGTAGTGAAGTTAGTATCAATCACCCGCAAAATAGCCAAGTCTTTTGCTTCATCTCCATACACTGCCTTTACCTTCAGACGCATTAAGGTAGAGTCTCTCCTGGTTTCTATGTAAATAGAGTCTGCATCTTTTACCACATGGTAGTTGGTCACCAAAAATCCGGTAGGCGATATCACTAATGCGGTAGCTCCAGTACTTTTTACTTTGCCAATAATGGCTTTTTTGCTGGCTATTTCCAGTTTATTGGTTTTAGCCTCTATGTTCTTTTGCTTGCGTTTGACTACCTTTAGTTCACGATTAAGTTGTAAATAATTGGTAGACTGTTTTTCTTCCACAGAACGAACTTGCTTGAGGTTAAAAAAAGTGTTGCCCAGAAAAATAATGGTGACCGAAGCAGCTACCGCCACTATGCTTTGGTATTTATGCCATAAGCTCTTTATTCTGGCTTTGGTTTTGATTGCACGGCTTTTTTCTTCTACATCAAACAGTTCGCTATGAATGGCACTCATTTTTGCCTTCATTTCTTCTCGATATCGTACCCTTTCCAGGTTCTCTATCAAAATACGGTGTTCTTCTACTTCCTGAGCCAAATTACTATCAGCTGCAATTTGTTGCTCAAAATCAATCAGTTCATTTCCCTCGAGTTGTCCTTCAAGGTAACGTTCTATGGTGGTATACTTTTGCACTATATCCATGGCAGTTCTCTTTCTTTGTTAAAGCCAGCATTTATTTGGGTTTATGTTATTATGCTATCATCAAGCTCACAATGCCAGGTGTTTATTCCTGAACATTGTATTCTTTAAAAAATATTTTCTTCAATCGCATCATGCACTTATACTTCTGGTTTTTGGCATTGGCCGTATTGGTATACCCCATTTTAGAAGTAATTTGCTGCATTGACATTTTTTTGATATAAAAATCCTCCAGTATGGTTTTACAGGGCTCACCCAACTGAATCATAGACTCGGTCATCATTTGGTATTGTTCCTCCTGTTCGTTCATTGCTTCTGCTTCGTCTTCAAACGGTAAAAACTCTTCATAATCGTTGATTTTACCCCCATACTTATTTTTTTCAGCCAGCCTTTTTAGCCATAACCTTCGGCAAACAGAATAGAGGAAAGTTTTGATCTTACAAGTGAGTTCAAAGTCAGCTTCTTTCAATTTTTCATACAATACAATCACGCCTTCCTGATAAATATCTTTTGCTTCTTGTTCGGTGCCGCTGTTGCTGGTCACAAAGTGAAGAATCATAGAATAATAAGCTTTGTAAATATACTTAAGCGCTTGGTGACTGTCTTGCTTGATTCCTGCAATTAAGCTTTCTTCGGAGTACTCTTTTTTCAACTTCATTGAGTGCTCTTTTTAAGTGTATATTGGGTAAGTTTATTGAATGAGGTTTTAAAACAAATGTACGTATTATAGTATGGAAAAGTGCATTTTTTTTACAAAGTAGCATAATTAATTATGTACATTCTATACAACTACTCCACCTTATATACGCTCATATTTTGTTGTATCGCCATGGCTATATATACTACCAACCCAAACACTTGTTGTTTTTTCCGACAAGATTTGCTTTGTAGCATTAATAAAAAAAGTATAGGTAAGTAACCCTGTTTTATTTTTTTTTTTGCGCTTGGGTTACCTCTTTTATTTTACGGTATAAAGGGACAAATCTAAAAACACTTTTAACATTAAATACAATGAAAAAAATCATCTTAATGAGCGCATTTTGCCTGGCAATCGGCTTGACTGCCTGTGGCGGCGACAAGGGAGGTAAAACCAATGAAACAGATACTACCTCAGTAGAAACAAAAGATACAAGCAGTACCAATACTAACACGTCTGTAGATACTGGTCAAAATACGACCTCTGGTGACACTACCAACACCACCGACAGTACTGCCACTGATACTACTAAAAGAGAAACCAAAAGTGGTGAATAACTTTTTTCACCAAATCTAAAACTACACATTGGAGCATGGTGTGTTGCTGGCACACCATACTTTTTTACTTATCTATACCTAACAATAAACAATATTTGCCCTGCAACCACTACTGGCAAATGTACTACTTAACTATATCAAATACTTCATCTAAGTTGGGGAACCAATCGTTGTCCAATTCACTTTACTCAATAAACACTATGAAAACCAATGATTTAATTCCCTTACAATGGGGAAAACGGGCGCTTATTGCCTTTAGTTTGCTGCTCGTGCTTTATGCCTGTAACAGCCACCAGGAAAAAACTACCGAAGGAGGTAATATTGACAATATACAAACAACCCCTACGACCAAAAGAAATCAAAAAGGCAAGAGTGCAGCAGCGGCTAAAGATCAAGCGGACGCAGAAACCAATACCATTGCTTTAGAAGAAGATGTGTCACCCCCAAAAATCAAAGAGAAAAAGCCTGCCAACGAAAACACATTTCTATCGGTAAAAACGGCTCCTCTTTCTACCTTTTCTATAGATGTAGACAATGCCAGCTACAGCCGGGCGCGTAAGTCTATCAACAATGGACAACTGCCCAGTACCAGCAGTGTAAGGTTAGAAGAGTTCATCAACTACTTCAACTATCAATACAAAC
The DNA here is from genome assembly GCF_000169175.1 of Microscilla marina ATCC 23134. Taxonomy (NCBI): domain Bacteria; kingdom Pseudomonadati; phylum Bacteroidota; class Cytophagia; order Cytophagales; family Microscillaceae; genus Microscilla; species Microscilla marina. The sequence goes on along the minus strand of NZ_AAWS01000039.1, from coordinate 37,920 downwards.
AACCGGAAGGACAGCACCCATTTTCAGTCAATACAGAAGTGGCAAAATGTCCATGGAACCCTAAAAACCACTTGGTACATATTGGTTTGCAAGGCAAACGGCTGGACAGCAGAAAATTAAAACTAAGCAACCTGGTATTTTTGATTGATGTGTCTGGCTCTATGAGTGCCCCTGACAAACTTCCACTCTTGCGCAAGGCTTTTAAAATGCTGGTAAACAACCTGGGCGAAGAAGACCGGGTAGCTATAGTAGTATATGCTGGAAACGCTGGCTTGGTGTTGCCTGCCACTCAGGGAACTGACAAACAAAAAATAATGGAGGCCTTAGACAAACTCCAGTCGGGCGGTTCTACGGCTGGCGGAGCGGGTATCAAACTAGCGTATAAAATAGCCAAACAAAACTTCATCAAAGAGGGTAACAACCGGATTATTTTGGCAACCGACGGTGATTTTAACTTAGGGGCATCGTCAGACCAGGCAATGCAAAACTTGATTGAAGAAAAACGAAAAGAGGGAGTGTTTATTACTGTTTTGGGGCTGGGTATGGGCAATTACCGCGACTCTAAAATGGAAATTATTGCCGATAAAGGCAATGGCAACTACTATTACCTCGACAACCTCAATGAGGCTTACAAGGTATTTGGCAAAGACCTGAAAGGCACCTTGTTTACTATAGCTAAAGATGTAAAAATTCAAGTAGAATTTAATTCTGCGGTGGTCAAGTCATATCGTTTGATTGGTTACGAAAACCGCTTACTTGCCAACCGAGACTTTAGAGATGACACCAAAGATGCCGGAGAAATAGGCGCAGGGCATACTGTCACCGCCTTGTATGAGGTGACACTGCACAGCAACCCACAAACTGTAGCCGTAGACCAGAATCAAATTCCGGCTAACTTTCAAGCTACCCAGTTCAACAATCAACAGCTAATGAATGTGCGACTAAGATACAAAAAACCTGAAGGTAGCACAGGCATAGAAACCAGCCAAATAATAGCTGCCAATCATCAATCGGTAGATGAAACCTCTCACAACTTTCGTTTTTCGGCTGCGGTGGCCTCGTTTGGTATGCTACTCAAAAACTCACAGTACAAGGGTTCAACAACGTTTCAAACTGTGTTGACACTGGCCAAAGGGTCAAAAGGCAAGGATATGAATCAGTACCGGGCTGAATTTATAGATTTGGTGCAAAAAGCTTCGCAAATAACGACTCAATGATACAACTACTAATATCTGACTAATTTGAAAGGCAGGGGGTATTTTTCATTCTGCCTTTTTTACTCAAAAAAACTTGGTTACAGGTAATAAATCGATACAGTTACATGTTTCTAATAAAATCTACCAGGCTATCGTTACGGCTCAACTCTAGTTTTTTACGCAAACGATAACGGGCTACTTTTACACTGTCGGGAGAGATACCCATAATGGCGGCTATTTCTTTAGAAGCAAAATTTAAGCGCAACAAAGAACATAAGCGTATTTCGCTGGGGCTAATATTAGGATAACGCTTTTGTAGTTTATCAAAGAAACCTTCGTGTACTTGTTCAAAAGCTATCTTAAAATCTTGCCAGTCACGGTCAAGGTTAAAGCTATAATTAATCAAATGGATAAGTTTAGAAAGGCCTTTGCTTTCTTTGTCTGATATGTCGTCTACTGCCTCCTCGATAGAGTCTTTGAGTTCAGTCAAGATATTATTCTTTTGAATAATGTGCAGCGCGTATGTTGTCAGCTCTCTATTTTTAAACTTAAGGTCTTGTTCAGCGTTTTTCAACTCTGCCTGAATGAGTTCTTCTTTGGTTTTAAATATTTCTTTGTTTTTGCGGTTACGCAAACGCTGACGACTCACCATAAAAAAGGCCACAGTAAGTACCAATAGTAAACCTATAAGTATAGAACGTTGGCTACTTATTTCTTTGTCTTTTTGTACAATTTCACTTTTTCGTAACGCCAGTTCTTTTTCCTTCTTTTCAGTTTCGTATTTGGTTTCTATTTCGGCTATTTGACGACTTTTCTCAATGTTAAAAAGGCTGTCTTTGAGGGCATAATGTTTTTTATAATATTTCAGGGCTTTGTTTGCCACCCCCTTGGCTTCATACAGTTGGGCGTATACCTCATACACTTCTTTTTCCTCTTCTTTGGCCGTTACCTTTTCTGCCATTGTCAAGGCTTCCTGAAGTACTTCTTCGGCTTTGTCATAGTTCTTCAGTTTTACATGTACCGACCCCACGTTCGACAAAGTAGTGGCCATTCCTCTAGGACTACCTTTGATCTCACGCTCTATAGCAAGCGACTTGTTATAAAACTCAAGGGCTTTTTTGTAGTCTCCTTCCGACTCATAAGTATCGCCTATATTATTCAAGGCTTTTGATTCGCCAGAACGCTTCTTGAGCTCTTTGTAACCTTTCAAAGCTTTTTCGAACATACTACGAGCTTCGCCGTGTTTATTTTGCCAGGAGTAAGTAAGACCTATGTTGTTTTGCAAGCGGTTGGCCAATGCTTTGTTGTTTAGCTTTTTTGATAATTGAAGTGCTTTGTTATAATAAGTTCTTGCTTTGTCGAAGTTTTTGATATTGAGCAAAAATACTGTGGCGAGTAGGTTAAATGATGATGCCAGTTGTACTTCATTGCCCAATTTTTCGTTTATTTTCACTGACTCAACCAACGGTTTAATGGCTTCTTGCCCGTTGCCATTTCTATAATAAGCCAACCCCATCACATGGTATGCCCTGCCCACGCCTGCCGAGTATTTTACCTTCTTTGCCAGATCAATAGATTGATTACAATAATTTCTTGCTTTTTGAGGGTCTACTCTTGTAAGCAGGTAGGCGATTCTGTTCAATAAATCTACCCGGGCAGAATCTACAGAACCTTTATTTTTTTTAAGAACAATTAGCAAACTATCGACCTCCTTGTTTTGGGCTGATAAACTGTGGGAAGTGATAGCAAATAAAAAACATATTAAAGATATAGTATACTTCATAATTGGCTTTAATGAGGATCTCAAACTCATCAATTTATTATAAATCAATTGAAAATCACCTAGTATAGTTAGGCATAAATCGCACTGCCATTGTTTGAGAGTTACCTCTTAACGTATCGAATATTTTGTTTGGCAAATATAAAAATTTACCCAAGATAAAATTGGTTTTTATAAAAAAGCATCGTTCTAAGGCGTAATTATTTATGGTATTTGATTCATACACACCCATCAAATCCACAAAAATGAAGCGTTGTTTTTTATCAGGTTTTATTATTTCCAAACAAGCAGTCACAAGTTATGTAAAATCGCTATTTATCACAATAAAAAAGGCTAAAAATCCCAGTGGATTTTTAGCCTTAAATATTTAATTATGCATTAAAACCTGGCAAGTTATTGCTTCATTATTTTCAAAGTTTTATTGCCGTTTACTGTCCATACTTTAATGATATACAGCCCTTTACTGAACTTAGAAATATCAAACTCTTCTTCTACAACACCAGTCTCAGAAGTACGGTCTCGGCTGATTAGGCCTACCCCATTCACATCTGTCATCAACATTTTCACGTTGGTTCCAATGGCAGCTTGTACTTTTACTGTAGTAAAGCGCGTGGTTGGGTTAGGGAATGAAGTAGCATATACTTGTTTTATCCCTTCAGGATTGTAAGTAGTGTTTACTACTGTAGTAGCCGCCTTACTGTTTATACCTGCTGCACTGCTTCCGGGTACAATGTTTACAATGTAGTCTTCAACCTCTCCGTCACCTATGGTAGCACAAGGGTCGTTAGGCACACTGTTGTACTCCATAGATACTCTCATACGGGTAAGCCCAGCCTGAGCAGACGATGGAACCGTAATGCTTCCTGAAACAAGAGAAATAGTAGAAGCACTACTGGTGGTAAACACTCTTTCACCTGCATCAGCAAAGTCTCCATCACGGTTATAGTCAATCCATACCGTGAAACCTTCATTGTATTGAGTACCAGCCCAGCCAGGAGTTAATGTAATATTTACACTGTTTCCAGTAACCAGATCAGTTGATTGAGCAGTATAGTCACCGTATCCACCAGCGTTGGCACCCGATTGGTTGTCAATTGTACCTATTTGCACCCTGTCAATCCATTCATAGTTAACTCTTGTGCCAGAAGAAGCACAGTAGCCAGTAGGAGCACCACCACCACCAGTAGAAGTTGATCCCTGAAGGATGATGTTATCTATTGAAATATCACTGGTGTAGTTAGTACCAGTAGCACCTACAAATCTCACTTTTACATCACCACTACTATAAGCACTAAAGTCTACTGTAGCTGTAAGCCAAGTTGATCCTTGGTTTCCAGACTTAGTAAAGATGGTATTCCAGGTAGCACCTCCATCGGTACTTGCCTGCAGTTCCAAGCTACCCATTGCAGCACCATTCATATTGTAATCAAATCTAAACTCAGGGTTGGTCAAGGCAGCCACATTGAAACAAGGGCCATTTAAGATGGCTATTTTTCCAGGGAAACCTGTACCATCGCCAGACGCCTCAGTAAACAAATAGAAAGCACCATCACTTGCACCAGAAGGACCAGTACTGCTTGAAGGTGTAGTACCAGACTGACGTGTCCAGTTGATGTTGTCGCCAGTTGATTGTGACCAGTCACCCAAACCAGCTTCAAAGCTTTCGATATAAGGAAAGGTAGTAATAGATGATACACAGCTGCCACCACCAGTCGAGCCAGTTTCTACCTTGATATTATCAATGGCTATATCACTTTGCCATCCGTTGCTGGCGTTGGCACCAGTAGTTACAGTAAACCTAAACGATACATTGGCACCCTTATAAGCATTTACATCAATTGACTCGTTGAACCAGTTATTGCCTTGATTGCCTGATTTAGTAAATATTTGAGTCCAACTTGCTCCTTCATTAGTACTTACCTCGGCTTTTAGGTTATTTACCTGAGATCCGTACATGTGGTAGTCAAATGTAAACGTTGGATTATTGGTTGCCGAAAGATCAAAGCAAGGGCTAATCAAGGTAGCCGTTTTGCTTGGGAAGTTAGGGTTAGAAGCCTCTACATATACATAAAAAGAACCATCATTTGCACTGGCAGGACCAGTATCACTTGATCCGGTAGCCCCTGATAAACGAGTAAAGTCTGCGTCATCAGAAGAAGACTGGATCCAGCCACCCAAACCAGTTTCAAAACTTTCACTGTAAGGGAAAGTAGTAATGCAAGCAGCAGGTGTAGCAGAGGTAGTAAAAGTAGTCGATCCTGAATAGTTGCTTGCTCCAGCGCTACAATTGGCTCTTACTTGTGCTTCATAGTTGGTGCTTCCGGTCAAGCCTGAAAGGTTGGTAGAAGTACCACTTACTCCATTTACGTTGGTCCAGGTAGAAGTACCTTGTACACGATAGCGAACATCATAGTTATTGGCACCACTCACTGCACCCCAGTTCAAGGTTGCTGTAGTTTGAGCTACATTAGAAGAAGCCAAGCTACTAGGAGTACCACAAGCAGGTGCAGCGGCAGTTACAGTAGCGCTAAAAGCACCTACTCCGTGAGTTCCTACTGCTACCAGGTTGTCTACACTGCGACCTTCAATCATTACTACAGGTACATTTCCAATGGTGTTAGGTCCTTCCTGAGTCCAGGTAGTAGCAGTACCATTTAGAGTTTCTGTAGAGTAAAGTCCAGTACTGGTACCTACCAAATATACAGTTCCTCCGTTAGAATCGCGGTGGATTTCTGCCCAGCGCACTGAAGGACCGTTTCCTGAACCATCAGAATTTTGCTCAAGGTTACCGCTAATGTCTGTCCAACTAGAACCAGCATTGGTAGAGTAGAAAACACTTTTTACCTGATAGTTAGAAAAAACCACCACTACATTGTTAGAGTTATTAGGGTCTACTGCAATACCACTTACGTAAGCATCGGCTGGAAAGCCTTTACCAGTATAAATATCTACTTTAGAAGGGTTGCCAGTATGGGCATTATCTAAACGAAATAGTTTACCTGTACTTGTTCCGTAATACAACACATGGGCAGCATTGTTCTTAGATACATCCAGTGCAGAAATAGCCTGTCTATTTTCAAGCTCAGCAGCCGTAAGCCCAGCATCAGAGCCAGTAAGGTTGGTCCATCCAGTATTGGTTCCACTAAAGGTGTATCCACTGTTGATAGCACTTAGGTTAGTGTTTCTCCAGATACGATTGCCCGCTGGGTAATACATAATGTTCTGATCGGCTTTGTCTAAAATAAATGGATTTACAAACATTTGATTAGTAGCCGAAGAAGGCTGAATACCATCTGCATCACTTGGGTTTTCAATATTAGGTCCTTCAAAACGTAAAATATTACCGTTTTGAGTACTGGTATAGCGAATGTCTTGACCAGCTACAATGGCTACATAACAACCATCACCTCCGGCACGCTCTTCGCCCCAGTTAGACGTACCAGAAAAAGAAGTGGCTGTCCACTTACCGTTGTCTTGCAAACCAACCATTAAACGAGAATCGTTGGCAGTTTCAGGGTCAATGGCTATCCCATATATTTGAGTAGTATAATACCCATTGCTTAATGAAGTCCAGCTAACAGGGAATGTACCAGCACTGTTGGCAAGGTTGTTTTCCGTACGGCTAATCCCACCATCGTGTCCGGTAAGCATTCTTGCGGGGTTAGATGGATAAAAAACCAAAGAGTGGTTGTCGGGGTGGTGGTTGTCATAAGTAGACACATTATTTGCTGGAGAGTAGCCTCCAACCCAGGTGTTGCCTCCTGTACTGGTAAAACCATTGGTAGTACGGTAAAGGTTGGTGCTACCTATAAATACTACGTTTGGATTATCAGGCTTAATTTTGAGGTATTGGTTATAAGAACCTTGCGACAAGTTTCCTACGCTTCCACCATAAGCAGGCAGGTTGCTTGAACGGTTTGTCCAGCTTGAACCAGCGTTAGAGGAATAAAATACCTGGTGGTCGTTGGTACCCGCTCCAGGAGTGTTGGCAAAAACATAAACAATGTTTTCGTTGGAAGGCGCCACATCCAATACGATTCGTTGGTAGCCCGCTGCCAATGAAGGAGTAATATTGCTCCAAGAAGTTCCATTGGTAGACTTAAATACCCCTTTGTTGGTACTGGTACTGTTGCTGCCTATAGTAGCATAAATTACTCCGGTAGCACTAATTTCAAGGTCTGTATAGCGTGCATCTGGAGCGCTCAATACATTCGTAAAGCTTGTACCTCCATTGGTAGAACGGTAAATACCGTCAAAAGCAGCTACATATACATCACTATTGGTAGGGTCTACCCTTACACGCAAGCTATACTGCAAACCACCTGTAAAAACAGTAGGATCAGCTGAGGTAGCCGCTAAGCTTACCCAAGTAAGTCCACCATCGGTAGATTTAAACACACCGTTTCCACGGAAAGCAGCACCTCCACCCGAAGCAGAGTTGCCTACAATCTCGCCCGTTACATAATACCATATGTTGGTATTGTTGGGATCTTGATAAACATCAGTTACGCTTTTCAGCTGTGAAGCACCAGTAGTTTGAGTCCACGAGGCACCACCATTGGTAGAGCGCCACATACCACCTGAAACACCACCTGCTAAAATCACGTTCTCGTTAGAGCGATCAATAGCAAGTGCACGCGTACGCCCCCCTACATTGTAAGGTCCGCGACGGTTCCAATTGGCAGCGGTTACTCTTTGATTTTTATCAGATTTTTTAAGTGATGGGGTAGACAGTACGTAGGTAAGCTCTTTTGTCCTGATGTTTTCCGGTATTTTTCCGGTTTTTGGATCTTTCAAAAGGTTGAGTTCATAGGCTGCTTTTACAGCAGGATTGCCTTCTCTTTTCACCTTTTTTTGTTGGGCATTTACGCCAGGCACAAGCACAAACATGCCAAGTACCAAAAGGGTATACACCCAATTAGAAGTAATAATACGATTCATGCAAAATGATTTAAAATTGTGTAATAAAATTGGAATTAAAAGGATAATTGCTAGGAATGAAAGTAGGGAAAAAGAATGAGTTTACGAAATTTGGATGGGTATACAAAAGGTATACAAGAGGAATTGTCTAACAAAAAACAGGTATACAATTACGTGACACCAGGCACAAATAACTTATTTATCAACAAATATTATTTTTTATAAAAGAATATATATCAACAACTTATACAAAAACCTTATCAATAAACAAACAGATAACAGTTCAAAAAAAAGGTAAACATTACAGGGCTATGAAAAAAACAAAAAAAATACACCGAAAACCAAACAAATTATATAAAAGCACCGTAGCCACCAAATTTTAACAAAGTAATTAGTCGTTAAAAACACGTTTTAAATCACATATTATACTTACACAAAACAACCTTCTTTACCATTGATTATGCCAACTGTTTGAAGCAAATGAAATGTGGTTTTACTACTTTTATTTATCCAAACGAGTACTGGTCATCATACTTGTTTTGCTACCCAACTCTCCCGTTTGGGTGACTTGGCAATGGGTCAAAGTAACTCTAGTATTTTTTGTAAAGTGGGGTTGCGGTTTTTCTTATTCCAAACTACGGATAGCACTGCCCTGATGGGAATATCTTGCAACTCTATAAACTTTACATTCATGGCATAACCTTCTTTGAGCGAAGTAGGAATGATAGATACACCAAAGCGATTTTCTACCAACCTGAAAATAGTATTGGCGTGCACTGTATAATGTGATACTTTAGGGGAAAAGCCTGCATACTCAAACAAGCTCATCACTCGCTCATAATATACTGGGCTGTATGCTTTCTCAAACAAAATAAACTCCTCTCCTTCTAGCTGATGTAAAGATTCAAAGTTGTAGGCACTTAATGGGTGACTGGCGGGCAATACCAAGGTAAAGGTATCGTTGAGCACCGGGCGAAGCGCTAAGTCTTCGGGTACTTGATTGAGCCTGACAAAGCCCACATCTATCTCTTTGTTGAGCAAAGCTTTGACCTGCCCTGTATTATTCATTTCGTTCAGGCTAAAACGAATGGTGGGGTGAATTTCACGAAATTTAATGAGCAATTCAGGAATAATATTTTGCATAGCTGACCCCACATACCCTAGCGTAACACTCCCCTCTTTGCCCTCTTCCATCAGTTTGGCGTGCTGCAATACTTCATCCAGGTTTTTGACCACCATAGATAACTCCTGCTTAAGGTACAAGCCAACGGGGGTCAATCCTACTTTGCGATTGTTACGCTCAAACAACTGTACCCCCAGATCGTCTTCCATTTGCTTGATTTGGCGACTCAACCCTGGTTGAGAAATATATAAGCGTTCAGCAGCTTTTCTAAAATGTAAGTCTTCGGCTACCGCCAAAAAGTACTTAAGGTGTCGTAATTCTATTTGATTACCCATTGTTATCAATTGTTGCCTAAAATAGTCTTGTTAAGCATCAAAAATATTAAGAAATTTGGAGAATCATAGATTAAAGCGATAAGCTTTGAGCCACAAGCCACAAGTTTTGTACATATTTGCTCACTTACAGCATCAGTTTACATTATCTAAAGACTTGCTGCTTAGTACACTGTAAAATAAATATCTTATGCTTTTTTCGGCTTCTTTTGCCCTCTGACTTCTCTTTACAAAAATCGCGTAGCTTTGGCTATGCTCTATTTGTAAAGATCGCCAGCAAACAAAATAAACTCGAACTAAATGACAACTTACTTAATTTACAGTGTACTTAGGAATGGACAAAAAATAATTTTTCAGTTTAGAGGAAGTCTTTCCACCTAATGCTTTGTTACTTTTTTTAGCCGTAGCTATGGCTACGCCTGCAAAAAGTGCCGCACCTTAGAAGAAAACCTCTCCCCCGAACTCGGTAACTTATTTTTTCACCATTCCTTATCTATTTTACCTTTAAAAAATTAAAAAAAATGCTCACAACCACCACCAATTTCAAACAACAAATACTACAGGGGATTCCGGCTGAACTTCCGGCAAAACGAGACTACCCTCAAAACGCTTACCGTGCCCCCAAACGTAAAGACATATTGTCGCCAGACGAGAAAAAACTGGCCATTCGCAATGCCTTGCGATACTTTCCAGAGGCTTGGCACCCAACACTTGCGCCAGAGTTTGCCGAAGAACTCAACGACTACGGACGTATATATATGTACAGGTTTAAACCTACGTATGAAATGTATGCCCGCCCTATTGACGAGTACCCGGCAAAGTCGCGTCAGGCAGCCTCTATTATGCTCATGATTCAGAACAACCTTGACCCCGCTGTAGCACAACACCCCGAAGAATTGATTACTTACGGAGGCAATGGAGCCGTATTTCAAAACTGGGCGCAGTACCTGCTCACTATGCAATACTTGGCTACTATGACCAACGAACAAACCTTGCATATGTATTCGGGGCATCCTATGGGACTGTTTCCTTCGTCTACCGAAGCTCCTCGTGTAATAGTAACCAATGGAATGATGATTCCGAACTACTCGAAACCCGATGACTGGGAAAAATTCAACGCGTTGGGCGTGACCCAATACGGGCAAATGACAGCAGGCTCTTATATGTACATTGGTCCTCAGGGTATTGTACACGGCACTACTATTACAGTAATGAATGCTTTTCGCAATACATTGCCCAAGGGTGAAACTTCGGAAGGTAAAATTTTTCTGACGGCAGGTCTGGGTGGAATGAGTGGAGCTCAACCCAAAGCAGGTAACATTGCCCGCTGTGTAACAGTATGTGCTGAAGTAAACAAAGCCGCTGCCGAAAAACGTCACAGCCAAGGCTGGGTAGATGTCTTGATCGACAATATGGACGAGCTGATAGCCAGGGTAAAAGAAGCCCAGACAAATAAAGAAGTGGTGTCTATTGCTTACTGTGGCAATATAGTAGAGGTATGGGAAAGGTTTTATGAAGAAGATGTTTTTGTGCATGTAGGCTCTGATCAAACCTCTTTGCACAATCCTTTTTCAGGAGGCTATTACCCGGCAGGTGTATCGTTTGAAGAGGCCAATGATATGATCCGCAATGAACCTGAAGCTTTCAAAGAAAAAGTATACGAATCGTTGCGTCGCCACGTAGCCGCAGTAAATAAACACTGCGCCAAGGGTACTTACTTCTTTGACTATGGCAATGCATTTTTGCTTGAGTCATCACGTGCTGGTGCCGATGTATTGGCCGACAATGGCATCGACTTCCGTTACCCTTCGTATGTGCAAGATATCTTAGGTCCTATGTGTTTCGACTATGGTTTTGGTCCTTTTCGCTGGGTATGTACATCGGGCAAGGCAGAAGATCTTGCCAAATCAGATGCTATAGCCACCCAGGTGTTGGAAGAGATCAAAGCGAGTTCGCCCGAAGAGATTCAACAACAGATGGAGGATAATATTCAATGGATTGCCGAGGCGGGCAAAAACAACATGGTGGTGGGTTCGCAAGCCCGTATTTTGTACTCCGATGCCGAAGGGCGTGCTAAAATTGCCGAGGCTTTTAATACCGCCATTGCCAAGGGAGAAATCTCGGCGCCTATAGTATTAGGACGCGATCATCATGATGTAAGTGGCACCGATTCGCCTTACCGCGAAACCAGTAATATTTATGATGGCAGCAAGTTTACGGCAGATATGGCGATTCATAATGTAATTGGCGATAGCTTTAGAGGCGCTACTTGGGTATCTATTCACAATGGTGGCGGTGTTGGCTGGGGCGAAGTGATCAACGGTGGCTTTGGTATGTTGCTGGATGGTAGCACAGCCGCAGAAAACCGTTTGAAAAAAATGCTTTTTTATGACGTAAACAATGGTATTGCCCGTCGCTCATGGGCACGCAACCAAAACGCACGTTTTGCCATAGAACGCGAAATGGAACGCTCACCTGAACTGAAAGTAACCTTGCCTCATCTGGTAGATGATCATTTGCTGGAAGGGCTGTTTTAAAGTAGCACAAATGACAAAAGCCCACCTGATGACCCTCATGTGGGCTTTTTTTTGATAACGTTTCAGAGTTTGTGTAAATTCGTTTTTTTGAGAGCGTTCAAAAAATTGTGCCTAAAAATTTTAACCCGCTGATTATCAGTATTTATTTTTCAAAAAGCACAATTAAATGAACGCTCCTTTTTTTATAGTTTCACTCCTATAAACAAAATATCATCGCGTTGGGTAGTCCCTTCCATGTGGGCTTTGAGGGCTTCTTCCAAGGCTTGCTTTTGTTTAGACAAAGGCTCATCCATATTGTCTAGCAAAAGTTTGTTGAGGCGCTTATTGCCAAAACTCCGCCTGCGCACATTGTTTTGGTCTACAAAACCGTCGCTTCCCACATAAATCAAACTACCCTTGGGCAAAGTAATTTGTTGGTTGTTAAATAAAATTTCATCGTTTTGATACCCACCAATCGAGCGACGATCGCCTTTGAGCACTTGTAGCTCGGTGATGCCTTTTTCTATATAATACATAGAACTTTTGGCGCCGGCAAACATAATATTTACTTGATTTTCTAAATGTTCGAGGCGTAAAATCACCAAATCCATTCCATTGTTATTCCCGGTTTCTTCTTGCCGCAACGCCATTTTAATTTCATCGTGCAGTTTATGCAATATTTCAGCAGGTTCGAGCAAATCTTTAATCAAAATCAACTTATCAATCAGCGCTTTGCCAATCATACTCATAAACGCCCCTGGCACCCCGTGCCCAGTACAATCAGCTGCAATTAAAAACACCTTGCCTTGCACTTCTTTTATCCAATAAAAATCGCCACTGACCACATCTTTTGGGGCATACATAATAAAATGTTCGCCTAAAGCAGTCTCCACATTTTTGTGGTAAGGTAATATGGCCTGTTGTATGGTTTGGGCTGCAGTGATACTTTTATGAATTTGGCTGTTTTTTTCCTTAATGCTTTCTTCACTTTCTTTGAGTTGCTCGTAAGCCTTGCGCAATACGTGTTCGCTCTGACGTAACTTACTATTGGTAAACTCCATTTCCTTGTTTTTTTTCTCAATAAAATCACGCTGCGACATGATCTCTTCATGGTTTTGCTGTAGCTCCTCGTTTTGCGTTGCTATTTCCTCTTTTTGTTGTTTTAGTTTCCGTCGTCCCCTTTGTGAGGCAATAAAAGCAAACAACACAAAACCCAACAACAAGGCTCCCAATATAAGCAATATAGTGCCGTACTTTCTCAGCGTTTTCTCTTGCTTAAGTTGCTCTTGTTGCAATTCCTTTTCTTTTTGGGCTGCCTCAAGTGCCTTACTCTGCTGCATGCGCTCAGCTTTTTCTTTAGCTGCTACTAACTTTTGTTTTTCGGCTTCGCGTCGTCGTTGTTCTGCTATAGCCTTCTGCTTTTCGGCAAGGCGCTTTTGCTTTTCAGTATTTGCTTTTTGTTCAGCAAGCGCGAGCAACTGCTCTACCCGCTCTTTTTCCAGTCGTTGGTTTTTAAACTGTTCTTGTTGTAATTCTTGATTACGCTTAAGCAAAGCCAGCTCTTGCTCTTTCAGCTTGAGCGCTTGTTGTTGTTGCTTTCTTTCCAACTCCGATTGCTTCAACTCAGCCTCTTTGCGATTTCTTTCGGCAATAAGTGCCTTTAGTTTGCTTTCTTGTTTTTCTACATCTACCTGCTTTTGCAATAGCTTTTGCTGGGCTACACGCTGTTGGCGAGCCATTTTATCTTTTAACTCCTGGTGTTTTTTAAAGTATTTTTGCGACTCCTCAAAGGCTTTCTCTTGTTGATACACCTCTGACAACAGCTTATAACTGCTTACCAATACTTTTTCGGCTTTTATGGGCTCTGCCAAGTCTATAGCTTTATTTGCCTGGGCGATTGCCTTGCTGTTGTTGCCACTCAAATAATAATATACCGCCAAATAATTATATGTATCGGCTATTTCGGCAGGTTTGCCTTGTTTCTCTCTCATATCAAGCGCTTTGATATAATAAGACCGGGCTTCGCGATACTTACCAATACTGGTATAGGCTACCCCTGTATTGATGTAGGCGATTGCCCGTGCATTTGCGTTCATCGCAGGGCTAACCTTTTGCCCAACAGTGAGCGCCTGGTTGTAGCTTTCGAGCGACTTTTGTTGATTGTCGGCTTTTTTATACAAATACCCCAGGTTATTGTAGGCATTGGCTATTTTGGGTATATCATTGCTGTTTTGATGAATCGCTAATATTTGGCTGGTATACTCTATAGCCTTTGCATAGTTTTTTTCGTGCTTATGCAAAGTAGCCAGCTCTTCGAGTATGTCCAATCGTTCATCTTTTTCAATATTTGTTTGTAGCACTTCTTCAAAGTGTTGGATAGCCTGTCTGTAGTTGCCTAATTGCTTAAAAGAGTAACCAAGGCTTTTGAGCGTACGGGTAAGGGGTAGTTTATTTTGCTTTTCAATTTGATGCGCAGTTTCAAAGTATTCTATAGCTTTTTTATGGGCACTTTGTTGTTGGTATGCACCGCCTATTTGCTGCAATAGAGGTACCTTAGCTACTGGTTGTTTGGTTTTGTCGAGTTGGATCAATAACTGGTTCAGGTTTTGGGCATGTAAGCTACCTGTTGCACAAAGGGTTCCAATAAACACCCATAGCAGCAAGGTTTTTCTTAAGAAGTAGATTGTTATACTTGTCATAAGCTAAAGGTTTACCTGCAAGCCTCCCTGAATGCGTAAAGGTAATTGAGGGGCACCAAAAAACGCGTGAGAGGGGTTGTCTTTGTTGCCACTAAAGTTGGATACTCGATATTTTTGATTCAAGGCATTGAACACATTGATAAAAATACCTGATTTTTTGTATAATTGGTAACGCAACGACACATTAAGCAATGTGTACCCATCGAGGGTTTGTCTTTTGGTAGGGTTATCTGCCTGAAACGCGTTCATACGTTGCTCGCCTACCCATACCAGGCGAGGTGAAACAGAAAAGCTTTTATAACTAAAGTCTATGCCTGTTTTTATTTGCCAAGGAGCCACCAGCTCTATTTCTGCCTTGTTGCCATCACCTAGTACATCTACCCTGCCGTCTACATAGCTTACAATAAAATAGGCATTTAGTTTAGTATTTTTCATTTCCTTGCGATAGTCTAACTGTAGACTGCCTCCATAGTTTTGCTGTTGCCCTTCGTTTACGGGTACTTCTATAAAGTCAACGTTCCACCCCAGAAATTGTCCATTATAAATATTGGTATGATCCGCATCCGACTTATCGTTAAACAAGTCGGTGAGCCAGGTATAGTAACTGTTGATACTCACCGAAAACGCATCAGTAATAAAATAACGTGCCCCAAAGTCCAGGTTTTTTGCCTGAATGGGTTTTAGGTCAGGATTGGGCAAATGCCAAAAAAATGATTGATAGGTTTGTCCACCATCATTAGAGAAAAAAGAACCATAATGCTCGAAAGTACGCAAGGGGCTGGGCGCCAGAAACGAAGAACCATACATTAACCGCAAGGCGAGTTTTTTGGAAGCTTGCACCACTACGCCCATTCGGGGGTTAAGGGTGGTTCCAAACCTCGAATTGTTGTCATAACGACTGCCTAACGTAAAACTAAATACTTGATTGGGCGCATACTGTATTTGGGCAAAGCCTCCTATATTTGAGTAATTGACTTGAAAAAACTCGGCAGGTAAATCAGTCCCTGTAATGGTTCCCTGAATACTCTGCCTAGGATTAATTGGCTCCGACAAATCGGCTGTTTTGGGGATAGAGTTAAAAAACTCAAAAGTAAATCCTCCTACCACATTTAGGTTACGGTTGATTTGCCAATTGGCAGTTTGGTTTAGTTTTATTTCGTTGCCCAAGGCATATTTATAGCCAGTAGCCATCCCTACAAATACATTGCGAAAATTGGTGCGGGGGTCCATCTCATAGATACTCCCCATCAACGAAGAGGATAAACGCAAATTTCTTAGTTTTTTTGTGTAATTAATACTACTCATCAACACTCCTTGCCCATAGAGTACGTCTTTGTTGTAAATAGAATTGTTGGGAGTAACCTGTATTGACGACGAATGCTGCGAATAATTATAAAACATATTGAACTGGAAATCTTCCATCTTGAGCGAGCCAAATACAGCATAAGCCTTTCGTGGGGCTTCCAATGCTGGCGATACAGGAACAGGAGAGGTAATAGGGCCAAAGACAGTATTAAAAGTACCCGTGTTGTAACCACTCAAGTCAAACACAGGATCGTTAGCAGTTCTTTCATTCAAGTCGGGAGGTTGTTCCTGAAAGTACTTGCCTGCCAGGGTAAGCGAAGCCTTGCCTATTTTTTTATACAAAAATAAGTCTCCATTGTAGGTGTTATAATTGCCCATAGATGGGGCAAACTCCACTTCAAAGTTTTTGGCTGATCTTTTAGTAATGATATTGATCACTCCTGCCACAGCATCAGCTCCATACAAGGCAGAAGCAGAACCATATACTATTTCTATTTGTTTGGCAAAATATACGGGATAATTTTCTGCAATGGGCATTCTTTCGTTGGTGGGTGATGAAATACGCACTCCATCAAGCAAAATAACAAACTTTTCTTGCCCCACAATGCCTCTTGTAATGAAGGTATTGAATGAGTTTTCATCGTTTATATCATCTACTTTAAAATCAGGCAAATCCATTAATACATCTCTCAACGACTGGTAGTTGCGCAAACGTATTTGTTCAGCAGTAATTACCCTGGTCATAGCCAATGCCTTACCTGACAATTCTTCGTTGAGACTTGCAGTAGTAATTTTCACATCAAATAAACTTTTGGCTACGGGTTGCTTCATTAACTCTTCCAACGACTCTTTAAACAAATTGTCTGGATCTTGTGCCAGGAGTTGATCATTGCTTGCCAACAGGAGAAGTAAACATAGTAAAGCGCAGATTTGTCTCATAAACCGTTTAGTGCTTGATTAATGGTTGATTTTTAGCAGATTTTAGGTCGCTGGAAAGGTTTGCAGGCAAATAATGGCGTGGTATATTAGGTCTGCTGTTCAAACATAGTCAAAAAATGTGCTGTTTTGTTACAGTTAACCTCAAAACAGCCTCTGATATAATTTGTTTACACCTTAAAAACGAAAACACCTGACTGCGATACTTAAACAGATAACCAGCCTTTTTTAGAATATATAAGTTACTTGCCAGGCAGTATATTATACCCTTACTCCTAAAAGTAAGATATCATCTCTTTGGGTAGTATTTTGCATTTGATGCTCCAGAGTTTTTTCCATCAGCTTTTTTTGTTCACTAAGTTCAAGCTGTGCGCAAGCTTCCAGCAATTTATGCAGTTTTTTGGTACCAAAACTCTTACGTCGCTCATTGTTTTGGTCAACAAAGCCGTCGCTTCCTAAGTACAATAAGCTTCCTTCTTCTAACAATATTTCCTGATTGGTAAACTGTACCTGACTTGCCTGTTTGCCACCTATAGAGCGTCGGTCGCCTTTCAACAATTGTACTTGCTCGCTTCCTTTCTCAATATAATATAAGGGGTTTTTAGCCCCGCAAAAAGTTACTTTAGTTTGTCCTTGGTCATTTTTTTCCAGGCACAGCATCACCAGGTCCATCCCGTTTTCGTTGCCCGACTGCTCTTGGCTTAGGGCAGTTTTTACTTCTTTGTGTAGTTCATCCAAGGCCTCATTGGGCTCGTGTATTTTTTTAATCAATACTATTTTATCTAGCAATGCATAGCCAATCATACTCATCATAGCCCCTGGCACTCCATGTCCGGTACAATCGGCCGCTACTAAAAACACCTTGCCGTTAACCTGTTCTATCCAATAAAAATCACCGCTCACCACATCTTTAGGGCGATAAAGGATGAAATGGTCTGCCAATATTTTGTGCATTTTTTGGGTATGTGGCAGTATAGCATTTTGAATGGTTTGGGCTACATTGATACTATTATTGATTCGTTTGTGAACCAAATGCAATGTTCTATTTTGCTCTACTACTTGCTGCTCACTTTTCTGGAGTTTATCGTACGCTTTTCTGAGCACCTTTTCGCTTTGTAATAGCCGGTGGTGGGTCATTTTCAAATCATTGTTTTTCACTTCTATAAAATCCCGCTGCGCCATAATCTCTTCCTGATTTTGCTGAAGCTCTTCATTTTGGCTGGCTATCTCTTCTGTCTTTTTTTGCAAATCTACATGAGCCGTACTAATCTCTTCTTTTTGCTTTTGTATTTCAACGTTTTGTTTTTTGAGCTTTTTACGGGCTTTTTGCGAAGCTAAAAACGAAAATAACACAAACACCAACAACAAGCCGAGTGAAATAAGTAAACCTATGCCATACCTTTTTAAGGTTTGCTCTTGCTTAAGCTGCTCTTCCTGCAAACTCTTTTCTTTTTGGGCTGCTTCCAATGCCTTGGCTTTTTGTAAGTTTTCTATTTTTTGCTTTTCAGCCAATAGTTTTTGCCGCTCAGTTTCTCTCTTTTGTTTCTCGGTCAATAGTTTTTGTTGTTCAGTACGGGCTTTTTGTTCGGCAAGTGCCAGCAGCTGCTCTACTTTGCCTTTTTCCAGTTGTTGGTTTTTCAGTTCTGCACTCTGCAACTCTTGGTTTCTTTTAAGCAGCTCAAGTTCTTTAGCTTTTAAGGTCAAGTCTTTAGCTTTTTTTTCCGACTCAAGCTTGAGTTGTTGTAACGATAAGGCTTGTCTTTCTTTTTCGGCAAGTAGCATCTTAAATTCGTTTTCTTTTTTCTCTATTGCCAATTGCTCTTTCAAGATGCGTTGTTCCTCAGCGTTTTGCGCCTTGTTCAAACTATCTTTGATGTTTTGATGTAAAGCATAGTATTTTTGGTAATTTTTAAGGTGATTGTTTTGCTGATAAATACCTGCCAACACCTGATAACTATTTTGCAATACCCTTTGCCCTCCCACACTAATGGGTTGTTTTTTCACCAAACGTACCGCCTCTTTTGCGTAACTCAAGGCATTGGTATTGTCGCGGTTGACATAATAAGTAGCGGCTATATAATTATGTAATTCCGCAGTTTTTAAGGGTACTTGCTGCGCTTTGCTTATTTTCACCCCTTTTTGGTATTGATTGAGCGCATTGCCAAACTGCCTTTGTTGAGTATATATAGTACCAATGTTGGTCAGCAAGTTTATTTTTTTACGCTGATACACCACACTACTTGGCAGCTGTTCATACAAGGGCAATGCTTGGTTAAAAGCAGCAAGTGCCTTGGTTGGTTCCTCCAACTTTTGGTGCAATACACCTATATTATTATAAGTGTCTGCCAATACCCCCAACTGGGTACTTTTTTGGTTCAATTGAAGTAACTGTTGACTGCTTACCAATGCCTGTTGGTATTGCCCGGTGGTGGTATAAATATTCGCCAGCATTGTAAGTGCTTGTCGGCTTTGCCCAACGTCTTGTTTTGTTTGGTATATGTTCAATGCCTTTTGGTAGGTTTCGGTAGCTTTAGGGTAATTTTTTGACAGGTAATATGATTTTCCCTGAGCCATTAACAATTGTGGGGCTGGTTTTAATTGATATGATTTTTGGTAATACTCGATGGCTTTCTCGTGTGCCTGCCAGGTTTGATATAAATCTCCTATGTCATGATAAGTCGCTGCCTGCAATGTTTTATTTCGCAATACCTCAAACCCTACCCCTGCCTGCAAGTAATAGTTGAGCGAGTTAGACAATTGTTTGTTTGCCTTGTAAGCTTTGCCCAGGTACAAAAGACTCAGCGATTTTCCGGCAGCATAGTTATGTTTGCTCGCCAAAGCAAGGGCTTGCTGAGCATACCCAGTAGCCTTATCTGCTTGCTGTAAGCTTAATTGCACCTGGGCAATATTGTTTAAAATGTCAACTTTTTCGGTAGTACTATTACTTTTAGCCAAACTGCTCAGCAGTGATTCTACACTTTGAGCAGTTGCCTGTAGGTGCAAAACTGCCACCAGCAACAGCATTTTTATGAGTCTTATGAACATTGCAAATGTATGTTTATTTCTTTGATCGCGCTTAATAAGGCATACTGGCAGCAAAAGACAAGAGACAAATGGTGTGTTTAGACACTTGGGTTGAACAAAGGGTTACTTAAACTTATAAGAACAACCTACCTGAAAAGTTCTGCCCCGGTTGGCAATGCCAGTAGAAAAAGCCGAGGTAACTGTATAATAAGTAGTATCTAAAGCATTTTTCACCTGTGCATATACCACTACCAAGCTACTAAAATTGTACCTAATCGCTGCATTTAACAACGCATAATCATTTTGGCCAGATACCAAATCCATTTGGCTACGGTATATTCCATGTACGTTTACATTCCACTTATTTACATGGAAGTTACAAACCAGCGAAGCCGCATGTGGGCTGACTGGAAGGGTATCTTTGCTTGTAATGAAGGTGTAAGAGCCAGTAATTTGTAAGTATTTGGCAATGGTACTTTTCAATTCAAGCTCTATGCCTTGGGTAGACAGCTCTCCACTGTTTTTAAAGCCAGGTGCTCCCAAAGGGTTATCAGGGTCGTTTACTGGGTCGCCCAACACAATCAGGTTAGCAATTTGATTGTTAAAATAGGTGGTCGAGATACGGGTATGTTGTTGTATATTTTGCAAATACACCAACTCTATAGTCCTGATAGACTCAGCCTCCAGGTCAGGGTTACCAAAATCTACTGGGTTGTTTTTATCATACAGCTCCAGGTAATTGGGTGCCCGGAAAGCCTGCCCATAAATGGCTTTTAACTTCGAGTTAAACGGGGTGCTGTATACTACAGCTGCTCTGGGATTGATAGAAGAGCCAAAATCACTGTAGTGGTCAAGCCTTACTCCCAAAGTTATTTGTAAAAAATTGCCTATTCGGTGTTTGTCTTGAATGTAAGCACCAATAAAGTTACGGGGTATTTTTTCGTTAAAAGTCAGACTATCCCTAAAGGCAACCATTCCTTGCTGGTATTCAAGCGTCACCGGGTGGTGAGTCATTAGGTTCGCCACATCAGTAATGGCAGTGTTCGAAAAGCTTACACCTGCTTTCAAGTCATTATTTTTGTGTATTTTCCAGTCCAGATCAGCCAAGGCATTAAAATAGTAAGACCCAAGCAAAGGTCCAGCGATAAAGTTCTCGTTTAGGGCAAACCCTGGTGCTACCTCTAACCCTGCCGGTATTGCCAAGCCTGACGCCACCCATTTATCAACAGAATAATCTGCCCTCAACTGCAGGCTCACCCGCTGGCTAAAATCTGCCTGATAGGTAGCAAATACTGATGACTGTTGAGTAAACTCCCGGTTTTGATAATTATTAATCACCCTAAACACAAAAAAATCACGCATGAGCCTTTCAGTATAACGCCCTCCTATGCTAAAATTTTTGTACTTTAACATCACTGAGGCATCTGCGCCTTGTTGCGGATCCTGGGTTGCCTCACCATTACCAAAAATATCAGGAACATTGTCAAACCTATCACCATCATCGGTAAACAACTTAACAAATGCATTGAAAGTAAAGTCTTTGGTTTTTTTAGAAAAATTGCCCGCTATTCTTTTAGAGCTCAGGTTGCCCAGTTCAAACAATATTTTATTGCTTTCGTGGTCTGTCACAATGTTTATTACCCCCAAAAAAGCATTCGCTCCATACAAGGCAGACCCTGGCCCCCTGATTACCTCTACTTGCTTGATGTTTTCTACTGCAATCAAGCGATTAAGCACCGACACTCCTCCTGTATACAAATCATTTAAGCGCTGACCATTTACCAACAGTAACACTGACTCAGACAAAGCACTGCCTCTGCCCCTTGAGGCTATTCTAATAGTTTTGCCTTGTTCTACATCATATCCGGTTTGATAGCCAGGCACATAGTTGAGTAACTCTTCCAGGTGTGTAATGCCCATATTTTGAATGTCTTGCTGGGTAAACACAGTTACTGAAGAGGGTGCATCGGAAAGCTTTTCCTTGACCTTAGATGCTACTTCAATATTTACATCCATTAGCTTTTCTACTGGTAGGTTCAATACCTCCTCTATAGGTATTTTCAACACACTATCAGTTTTTTGAGCATAAAGAGGAGTCAATGCCCCCAAGTATAACAGAAACAAATAAACATAAGGAGTTTTCATAATGGCGATTAAAACAGTTTAGGAATGGTTGAATAATAAGTTACTGATTTGGCATGAGTTATTTTTTTCTGAGAAGAGGCACTTTTTGCAGTCGTAGCCATAGCTACGGCGAAAAAAGTAACGAATTATCAGGATAAAAGAACATTACCAGAACGAAAGTTTATTTTTTGTCCATTCCTTCATAGATTATTTTTAATGCAATGAATGCTTTATTATATCTAACCAGTAGGTGTAATGAGCATACTATGAGCGAATGAACACCACTTACCCAAAAAAATCTATAGCCTTAGCCCAATAAATAAAATATCGTCTCTTTGCGTAGTATTTTGCATTTGCTTATCGAGCACTTGTTCAATCATTTGTTGTTGTTTCATAGGAAGCGGAGCGCAAACCTCCAATAGTTTCTGTCACCTTCTTGTCCCAAAACTTACCCTCTTCTCATTGTTTTGGTCAACAAAACCATCACTGCCTATGTATACAAGGCTGCCTTGCCTAAGCGTGACCTGCTGATTAGTAAAAGGTGAAATATTGGGCTGACGCCCTCCTTTTAAGTCTTTGTAACGGGCTTCTATAAATATATTATGATCATTGATAGGTTGGGCAAACTCATTGGTGATTGATAATTCTTTACTATCTCGTAGCCATTTTTAAGCTCCCTACCCGCATTTTCTATTACATCAAAACCTGGTAAATCTTTGAGCAAGTCAGACAAGTCATGGTAACCATTTTCTTTCATTTGCTTTTGGTTTACCACAATCACACTGGCGGGTACATTCTCAAGTTTTTGGGCATATTGACTAGCACCTAATATTTCAGTTTCAGCATTTACTTGTTCTAAGCGAATAAGCTTTTCTGCTTTTAAACGAAACCATTCTGCATTGTTCAACGAATCTGTTTGCCCTCTTGCCCCCACCCCTAAGCACAACAGCAGTAGCATTAAAGTATATTTCATAGTCTGTATTCAAAGTAGTTTTAGTAAGGAGTGGTTGAAAAATAAGTAACTTATTTCGAGGTAGAGGTTTCTTGCTAAGATGAGGTATTTTTAACCAAAGGCAGGGCTCCAAACGTGATTCGAAGAATTTAGCAATCCAGCATAGTAAGTTGTAACTTCGGTTTGTAAGCATAGTTCGCTTTTTTAATTACGATACATCTCAGAACAAAACATCAGGGCGAAAAGCCACCTCTAAGACAATAAATTATTTTTCAACCATTACTAAGTAGAGTATTTAATCATATAGCATTGCACATGTATCATCAGCATATTGCTTTTTGCAGATGATTGATGCAAACAGTCACTAAAGAAGAAGGAAAAATAAGCGATTAAAAGTCTAAGTTTAGGATCTACTTAATTATAGTAGTAATGGTGTTTAGTAAAACGAAAAATCTCACCTGCTCCACAGAATATCGTCTCTGAGCAACAAGCAGATGCTAAATTCTATTACAGCACTTTATTTTTTGCGTTTTACTTAGGTAAAATACAGTGGTTGTATTGATAGATATTTTGAAGAGTAAGAGAAGCTAACAACTCCTCTTTGGTTATTACGTGTAGCGGGCTGTCAGTGTTTTTTGATATGAGAAGATAAGGGATAACTAGTTAAAAATCAAAGAAAAAAATACCATTTTTGGTTGCACTTATAAAAAAGTCAAAGATCAATGCATACAACCTCTAACGCTATGTCTTGAAAAAAGCCCCACTTGCTGAAAAACCAAGTGGGGCAGTAGGTCTATAATATTATCAAATAAAGTAGTAAGCCACTATTATTCGGTTACGGTAACTTCTAAAGAGCTGACCGCCGAAGCATAAAAGAAACCAACCGCTTTTTTAGCAGAGGCCGGATTGATATTTTGTATATTAGTGGGCACATTAGCTATAGGATTGGCAAAAAGCCCTCCATTGGTCGTTTGTGTTTCCAGCTCTTCAAAAAACAGAAAGGCTTCTTTACTAATAGACAACAACTCTACTTTAATTTTATCCCCCAAAGCATAGCCTTCTCCGTCTTCGGAAATAGGGTTAATACTCAGTCTTACTGGCAGTATAAAAGGCAAGCCGTCTACGTTGGTATCTTCAAAAACTGAGATGTTACCGGGCTTGTTCAACAATACATCATTGCGGTAAGTCTTGATACGGTAATAATCTCCTGCACCAGGTATTTCATTGGCAAAAAACTCAGCGCGGTATCCACTACTCACGTTAACCGGTCCGGGGCTGGCATCATCAGCATTTTCTACCCGAATAGAATCAATAGGAGGCACCCTTGCAAGTTGGGTAGTGGCTTGGTACTCTTCACCTTGATACTGAATATACAAAGTATAAGTACGGCCTATGGCTCCCGTAAAATTGCTTAAATAGTCTCCCGAATTCAAATCCGATTCCACAAAGTTGTATACATTACCTTGGTCGTCATTTACTCTTACTGTAGCGCCACTGGCTCCAGCCGCAGCTGCATTATCAAAATAGTCTTGGCTAATAGTAAGCCTAATCGTTTGTAACGGAGTTTGGTCTGATACCCACCCCTCTACTGTAAGCTGGGGCGTGCTCTCACCCAATGTTACATTTATTTCGTCTTCGCACGCTGTCATGGTGGCTACTGCTACCATGCACATGATATATAAGTATATTCTTGATTTCATTTTGCCGCTTTGTTTTAAAACTTGAAATTATAAGTAACCGATGGAATAACAGAGCCTATGATAGAATATCGATAGGCACGGGTAATGGTTGGGTTATCAGCGTCTGCCTGAAAAAATATAGAGAAAGGGTTTCGGTTAGCATACAGGTTATAAATAGAAAACACCCAGAATCCCTGCCAACGTTTTTTGGTGTTTTTGGGTAGTAGGGTCAAGGCAACGTCTAAACGATGGGCTGCTGGAATACGAAAATTATTACGACTGTTTTCGGCGTTGTGGGGTGCCACTATCCCTTCAAACTCAAAGCGATTGGTAGGAAAAGTGGTAGGGGTACCCGAAGCAAACATAAAGTTTGCCGATAATTCTACCCGCTTACTCAATTTATACATACCTACCACATACAAGTTGTGCGTACGGTCAAAACGGGTGGGATACCAACTGTCATTATTAATTCCATTGACTTGACGCTCAGTACGTGCCAGGGTGTAGCTTACCCATCCGGTAAATTTACCGTTGTTTTTCTTCAAGTAAAGTTCTAAGCCATAAGCTTTGCCCTCGCCAGTGAGCAAGTCACCTTCCAGGTTTTCGTTTAGCAGTAAATCGGCGCCATCTATATAGTCTATTTGGTTTTGATAAAGCTTATAGTAGGTTTCTGCCGAAAATTCGTAATCGTTGTTTTCACCAAAGTTTTTAAAATACCCCAAAGCTACCTGGTCGGCAAGCTGAGGCTGAATATTATTGGTGCTGGGTGTCCAGGTATCTAGAGGAATAGAGGCGGTAGAGTTAGACACCAGGTGAATATATTGTGCCATTCGGTGGTAACTTAACTTAAGCGAAGATGTACGATTAAGCATATATTTTGCCGAGAAACGGGGTTCAAAATTGCCATACTCCTGAATAGTCTCCCACATTCCGTATTCTCTACTACTTACAGGTTCGCGACGCTCGCCAGCAGGTGCATCGCCAAAAGTAATGGCTTTGCCAGCCCCAAGGTAGTTAAACCAAGAATAACGCACACCATACTCCAGGGTCACGTTATCGCCAATGCTTTGCTCATTGCTCAGGTATACGGCCGTTTCCAGCCCAAACTTATCATCCAGCGAAATATCGCGGCTATTGCCCCCACTGGTAAAAGTAGCTGTACCAGGCACAAATTGGTATAAAATGGCTTGCCCACCAAAGTTAATTGTATTGCTGGCGTTGGCAAAATAGGTAAACTCCGGCTTGAAACTGTAGTTTACAATGTTGGCTTTCCAGTCAAAACCATCGGTATCGTTGGGTACCCCCAACTGATAATCATAATTGCTATAAAACGCAGTGGTATTCAAAAACAACTGATCGTTGAAGAGGTGATTCCAACGTATGGTAGCGGTAGCATTGCCCCAATTAAAACCAAAAACATCTAACCCTATCTTGTCTCGCCCAAAATAGCCTGATACAAATATTTTATTCTTATCGTTAAGCGTAAAGTTTAATTTGGCCGTTAAATCATAAAAATATACACTACTGTTGCTCAAAGCACCACCTAATAAAGGAAAGAACAAATCGATATAAGAGCGACGCCCGGCAATAATAAAAGACGACTTGCCCTTTTGAATGGGTGCCTGAACACTAAACCGGCTAAACAGTAAACCAATTCCCCCGTTCATCTCAAACTTCTTATTGTTCCCTTCGCGCAAGCGTACGTCTAACAACGACGACAAGCGACCGCCATATTGGGCAGGAATTCCTCCTTTGACCAGCTTTACATTTTTTACTGCATCAGGGTTAAACACCGAAAAGAAACCCAAGGCGTGTGAAGAATTATACACAGGAGCTTCGTCTATCAAAATCAGGTTTTGGTCTATGTTACCCCCACGCACATTGAACCCACTGGCTCCCTCTCCTACTGTAGTTACTCCAGGCAACAATTGAATACTTCGGATGATGTCGGCTTCGCCAAAAAAGGCAGGCATTTTCTGAATTGTCTTGATTTCCAGTTTGTTTACACTCATTTGAGTGCTGCGTATGTTCGCATCTTGTTTTTCACTGGTGACCACTACAGTTTCGAGGGCTTGACCTTCTACCGGGAGTTCTACATTTAGCTTTTGGTCATTGGCGAGGTTTACTTGTTTGGTCACTGTTTTGTAACCAATATAGCTCACTTTTACCGTGTATTGACCATTGGGAATTTTGATTGAGAAAAACCCGTACTCATTGGTAACTGCTCCATTTTGCAGTTCTGTCAGGTAAACAGATGCTCCCAATAGCACTTCACCGTTACTGGCATCTTTTACATATCCGCTTAAGGTAGATTTTTGCGCATACGCGAAGCTGGCACCTAACAATATCAGGAAGCATAGCCCCACTGATTGCATCATTCGTTTGTAATTTATCATTGGTATGGTATGGAATTGTTTTTTTTTGAATATTCAACCAGTCAAAATTGAAAATGTTCTCCCAAGTAATAAAAATTAATCAATGAAAATCACCTAAAACTCCTCAAACTATTATATAATTTTTAGCAGGCTACCCATCGGCTTATTATAATACCAATAAATCATTAATAGTTTATAACATGCCAGATTATAGGCATAACACCTGAGCCCCACAGCAAACTTTAACAATGATTCTTCCCATTCAAAACCACCATATTGGGTAATTAAGGCATCAACAAGCAAAGAGTTACCTCTAATGTCAAAAAGTTGTTTCGTCTTAGTGATCTTTCATAAATAATTTGAGCCATTAAAGTGTATCTATTGCCCTCATTCTTCTCAAAAAAAAGCTTCATAGCTTTGGCTATGCACCGTTTTTTTTGAATCGTCTGAGAACAATATATTTTCTTGAATTGGCACATCTTATTTTTTCCAGATCACTTATCATTTCTTTTTAAAATCATATTAAAACAGCCTTGTAGTGCTTTTGTAGTAGGGCATTCCAGGCGAGTAGTGCCGTTGTATACTCCTCTAAATTGTTCCTGCTGCATTTCCCTACCAACTTTGCCTCATCAAATAACTAATTACCAAATAACCTAAATACTATACCATGTACAAACATTTCTATACGGCAAGGGCTGAACAGTCAGCACCAACCCAACAGTTTTTGACTCCACACAATTTTAAACCAATGAAAACAAAACCAAAGGGCTTGCTTGTATTAGTCTTTGCGCTTTTACTACTATCAAGCTATGACACACACGCACAATTAAACGCTGACATCAGTGTATCTCAATCTTCGGTTCCATCCACCATCGAAAAGGGAAAAAAGGCAGCGGTACGCATCAGGGTATACAACACAGGAAACCGTACCTGGTCGGCAGGGCAATCTTTCAGGCTGGGAGCCGGATCGGGTACCAATGGTGCTACCGCTAACCAAATGCAATGGACTGACTTTTCGGCGGGTGGCTATATGCGCTCTACCACCGATGCCAGGGTATACCTGTCTCACAACGTATCGCCAGGTAGTTATGTAGATTTCCGGTTTAACATATCAGGCAATCACGCTGGTAATCGCAAGCTTTCGGTAAGAATGGTACAAGATGGAGTGGCTTGGTTTGGAGAAGCATACGCCTGGAACATCAACGTAAACAATCCGACGGTTGCCCCCAACAACGCCGACATCAGTGTATCTCAATCTTCGGTTCCATCCACCATCGAAAAGGGGAAAAAGGCAGCAGTACGCATCAGGGTGTACAATACAGGAAACCGTACCTGGTCGGCAGGGCAATCTTTCAGGCTGGGAGCCGGATCGGGCACCAACGGGGCTACCGCCAACCAAATACAATGGGCTGATTTTTCGGCAGGTGGCTATATGGGCTCTGTTACTAATGCCAGGGTATACTTACCTCACAACGTATCACCAGGGGGCTATGTAGATTTCAGGTTTAACATATCGAGCAATCACGCTGGTAGTCGCAAGCTTTCGGTAAGAATGGTGCAAGATGGGGTGGCTTGGTTTGGAGAAGCGTACGCCTGGAACATCAACGTAAACAATCCTGCACCAAACAATCACAATAACGGCGAAGTAAGAGAATCACAGTCATCGGTTATAGCATCGATGAAGGTTAACGAAAAGAAACAGGTACGTATCAGGGTATACAACAACGGTAATACTACTTGGTCGGCAGGGCAAAACTACCGTTTGGGAGCTACCACAAGCAATCAGGTAACCTGGTCAGACTTTATCAATGGTGGATATGCCACTTCACCTACCAACGCCCGTGCTTTTTTACCTCACAATGTGTCACCAGGCGGTTATGTCGATTTCAGATTCAATATTTCGTCTGTAGTATCAGGCAACCGCCGTCTTTCATTGCGCATGGTACGCGATGGGGTAGAATGGTTTGGCGAAACCCAAACCTGGAGCATCAACGTGGGTAATGTGGCGCCACCCCCTACTACTTGTGAAACCTTATTTGGGGTTCATTGGTGGGCACCTGGCGCCAGTAGCCTAATGAACGGTAAAAAAGGTTGGTCGGTAGAAATTATCAATGCCGAAGGCATCAATCACCCTTCAGACTTAAACGGCATCAAATCGCACATGCGCAGTATTATCAATGATGGCTTTACCCCAGTAGTAAGGCTCAACTGGAACTGGTTTGCTACTATTCCTAACCCTGGCAGTATATCTTATAATGCATTTGCCGACCGTTGCGCAATAATTATACACGAACTGTACAACAACCTCGGAAACGGTCAAAAAGTGAAGTGGTTTCAAATAGGCAATGAGTATAACCTCGACTATGAGTACAAGCCATCGGGCGATGGTCGTGGGGCTCCTGCCAGTACTTATGTGGCTTATTATAATGCTGTGTATAACAAAGTGAAAAACAGTGTAAGCAACGGAAACCAGATCAAAGTACTGGTAGGGCCAGTAGCCAACTGGGCTCCTACTGCAGTAGATGGCACCTTGGGTTCAGGTTATTACGACGCCTACTACAAGGCTGTAGTACAAGGCATTGGCAACAATTGTGATGGGTATGCCATTCATACTTATGGTGCACACAACAACGGTAATCGTTCTTATGCAGGCGGTATTACTATCAATTGGGGACCAGATAACCACCTGGGCAGGGCAGGCAATGTGTTGCCTGCTGGTTTTAACAAAGCCAACACCAAGGGGTTCAGGTCTTACCGGGTATTGATGCAAATCATCGATTCTTACGGAAAAGCAGGAGTTCCAGCCATTATTACCGAAACCAACACAAGTGCTCACTTTACTGTTACCAAAAACAGCGCTTGCAACAATCCTACTCCTTGTACATCGGGCGACTGCAAACTCATTCCTCCTTCGGTTACTTATTATCAGGGCTGGATGCAACAAGCCTATCAAGAGATCAACAGTTGGAACAACGCACATTCACGCAAAATATTAGGCTTGTGTTGGTTTGTGTACAAATCGGAAGGCGAATGGACCGAATTTGCTTTACAAAATAGCAATTGTATGTTGGGGCAAGCAAGAACCGACTTCGACAATACTACCCGTGCTCATAACTATAGTGGGCAAAACTGCCTGAATGCCAGCGCCACGCAAAAAGAAAAGACGCATGTTGCTGCCCACAAGCGTATAAGCAATGTATACCCAGTACCTGCCACCAATGGCGTGACAGTCGAGCTTTTGGCACCTACGTACAAGGCAGATAAACCAGCAGTGAGCAAACTAGAAGTAAAAGATATGTACGGGCAACTTGTGCTTTCTAAAAAAGTAGCCCCACAACAAACCAAGCATTACTTAAAGCTAGAAAAGTTGAAATCAGGCATTTATACACTCCTTATTTACCACTCAAAAGGAGTAGAAACCCGCAGATTCAATATCAAAAAGTAGGCCTGGTACAAGTTTCACACGGTGCCTTCCAGTCATATTGTGAGACAAACTATTAAGCACTTATCCAACAAAAAAGGTTGCCTTCTGACTTGAAGGCAACCTTTTTAATCATGGACAAAAAATATACGCACTTACTCAACACTATTTAATAATCACTACCCGCTTGACATACTGTGCACCATTGGCGTTGATCTTCATCAGATACAAGCCCGCTGGGTATTTACTTACATCAAATGTTTTATTGATTTTTCCTCCTTGATCCTTCGCTGATTGCGTTTGCAAGGCTGCTCCATTTCGGCTCATCAAGGTAAATGTTGCTTTCCCTTCAGACATTACAGTAATGTTAAGTGCAGAACTGGCAGGGTTGGGTGACAATGAAATATCTGTTGTAGGCACCTTTACTTGTTGAGTAGTCAATACAACAGCGGCATTGTTACCGTTGGCACTAATATTCACGATATAATCTTCTACTTCACCCCACTGAAAAGTACCACAAGCAGCAGGTATTTGATCATAACGCATAGTCACTCTCAGACGAGTTTGCCCGATAGCAGCTCCTGCCGGAATAGTGATATTTCCTGAAACTGACCCAGCTGTAGTAGCACTACGGGTATATACTTGCTCCCCGGCATCATCGAAATCCCCATCCCGGTTAAGATCTATCCACACACTGTATCCTTCTGGGTAAGTCTGTCCCTTCCAGGCAGGTGTAATGGTAATAGTAGTAGTACTCCCTCTGCCCAAAGTAACCGATTGCGCGGTAAAATCGCCATACCCTCCATTGTCGCCCGATACATTGTTAATCGTACCAAACTGTACTCGCTGGATATATTCATCGGCTGTTCCTCCTTTTGCAGCACAGTATCCTGTGGGTGCACCATTAGTAACAAAATTTACAATACCAGCATAAGCACTGCTGCCACCTACACAGTTGGTTCTTACCTGAAATTCATAAGTAGTGGCTTGGGTCAAACCACTTATATTAGTAGAAGTCCCATTTACTGCATTTATATTGGTCCAGTTGGCTGTTCCTTGTGCTCGGTAACGTACATCATAAGACGTAGCTCCAGCTACAGCTCCCCAGTTCAACACAGCCGAAGTATTGGCAATGTTGCTTGTATTTAAGGCTGCAGGTATTGCGCAAGCCACATTGTTGTTGTTTACATTGATACCCGTCACAATCATTGAAAAAGTCTGGCTGTTGTTATTACGCAAGTTGCCTTTATGTGTAACTGTAATGGTGTAAGTACCTGCTACCGGGTTAGCAATAAAGATTTTTTCTACATTGTCGCGGTCGTTGTCGCCTCGAGTAGCTGCATTGGCAGGGTTGGCAGGGTCAAGCATCCAGGGCTGGTGGGTAGTCACTGCTCCAGTCGTTGCGTTTCGGTGCGTAATACGAATGTCCAAATCATTTACCAACATACGATTGGCAGGGTCTAGAGCAGGTGCTACCGGCGTACCCGCAAGGTCTGTCCATACAATGGTTGCCACCAAAGGCTCATTGCCTGTAGCCATTATATCTATGGTATAGTTACCATTGTTATCAAGGGTTTGCTCCTCTATACGCGAGGTGTTATTACGATTGGTAATTACGTCAGCCGCTGACTTGGTATTCATCAAGCCCCAACCATTTTGGTAGTCAGGTCCATCGGCCGCTCCAGCTTCATCGGCAGTGTGAATAGCCAACGCCTTAAGCGTAGCCGAACGCATGTAAGTGTTGTTGTTGCGTCCGTGGTAGTATTGCTGTAACAAACCCAAAGATCCCGTTACGCTTGGGGTAGCCATAGAGGTACCACTAATGCTGCTATAAGCATCGTCGGCTGTATGCCAGGTAGAGTTCAGCGTTACTCCGTTGGCAACAATGTCTGGTTTGATACGACCGTCATCGGTAGGTCCCCAGCTACTAAAATTAGATTGTACCACATCAGCCGCACGCGTATAGCCTCCAACAATGTCATTTACCGCGCCTACAGTCAAAATATTTTTGGCAGTAGCTGCTCCTCCAATACAATCATAGTTGCCATCAGGGTTGCGAAAGTCAAATGAACGAACTGCATTACCTCCATTGTCAAAATAATAGTGCTCACCTACGCGGTTGTTGTTACGATCGTTTCCAGCTGCTTTACAGATCAAGTAATTAGGTGCATTTACTGCAATATTGTCCAAGGCACGGGCTTCTTCATCATAAAAGCCAAACTTATAGTCCTCTACAGTACTGATACTTACGTCTCCAAACCATAGCCAAACCCTATGCTGATCATTCCACTCCCAACCAGTACCTTTGCCATACGAATGGTTAGATAGTAACAAACCATTGGCGGCTGCATCCGTCATTTCGGCAAGGTCATCGTTCCAGTCATACGCATCTAAGCTTGCCTCATAAGCCATCCCTTTTGCGTTGGCAGTTACCCCGGCCGCTACCATTGTGCCTGCCACATGAGTTGCATGAAAATTAAGGGTGGGTGCACCATCTTGTTGGGTTACCCGGCTATTGCCATTGTTCATAAATTCGCGGTGGGTGGTTCTTACTGCTCCACCATCCCAAATACCCAATGTCATACCGTTGCCAGTAATGCCCAGGTCGGTATGTACCCTATCGGTCGAAATAGTTTGGGCAGCTGTAGCATTATAGGTGATGTTGTACAAAGGAATACCATTGGCAGTAAAACGCTGCAATTCCATGACCTTTCCTTCAGAAATAATTCGGGTGGCAATGCCTAAGTTTTTGGCACGTTGGTAAGCTTGCGCTCTTTGGGTTTGTGATTTTTTTAAATAAGTGCGACTCAATGTCTTTAACTTCTGGGTCTGGCGTTGTGTATAACGCTGTTGGGCACGTGCCGACATAGCAGATACGCCCAGCAATACTACCAGCCAGGTAAATCCTTTTCTTAAATTTAACATATAAGTGTAATTTAGTGGAGAAGCAAGACAGGAATGAACAAAGAGTCTTTGTTAGCAGGCGACTGTTTTCATTTCAAACCAGTTAACTAGCTATTATCTAAAACTTATCAACAAATGTAGGAATATAGACGTAGTGAATTTTACCTCTTTATTCGAGCATAAAACCTGGGGTGACAATAGTATAATCAATCGGGTAGGCTATTTTGATGTATACAATATGAGTATAAACAAACTATTATAGCTGAACCATCATTGTAATTTGAATGACCAACTTCTGTAATGATTTGCTTCCCTGGCAAAACAGAAGTTAACTTTGATTAAAGAACCATCTTACAATCGTATTCAGTGGGTTAGCAGGCGCACTATTACAATTGTTTTAAATGCTGGTGAATAACTACTTAAAACTATTCTGTTGAGTTAATAAATTGTTTTTAAATAATAACATAGTTAATTTCTCCTTACCTCTCATTGAGTAATATAATTGAATTAACTTTACGCAAAAGTCAAAACATTTTATTGAATTTCCAAAAAACACCAAATAAGCTAACCCACTAAAAACTGATAGTAAAATATTTTTTTTGTACAATTTAAACACATATCAATGTTTTTTTAGCCCAAAAGTCAGGCTGAAAGCTTTGACCAACTCACCCACAAAGGTGTGTGTAAAAAGTACACCTGCACTCTTTTAATTTTCACCTTGTATTGCCAATACTTTAGGCACTCTTTTTTCAAACCTACCTTTGCTTTTAAGCTCCACCCAAGCAGTGTACTCTAACCAGGTAAACCTACATTTTGACATTTATAATCAAATTTTCACAGGTTTTAGGCCATTCCAAACAAAACATCCACAGGTTGGTTTAACACACCTTTTTGTCTGAGGTTTTGCTTACTCTTTACAACTATTATAGGGTATAAAACAAAAACACTGTATGATTATTTCTCTATAACCCCTCAATCTACTTTTTATTACATCTGTTACTCATCTATATGTTTTGTGATAGATTGTACTTTATCGTATTTTATATTTTTTACATTTTTTTCGCCTCCTCCTGTTTATCTTCTGTTTATATGCCCACTTATTAAAGTCTACAGTCCTGAAAGGGTTCTAAGGTCTAGCCCCCTACTCTATACATAACTAATCAATCACCTTTGTTGAGACATTGGTATATAAGGGTTCGCAAGCACTACTCATAATACACTTATTTTCAGATACTTAAAAGTTAGAAATAATGCCGCTCATAATGCCTGATAGTTCAACTCTAACCCCTACACTAAAACAATTTGCTTGTTAATTTTTCTTACAGGCTTTACTTGTATTTTAAAAAATTTCAGTATATTTGTCACAAATTTGAGTCAGAAAACACATTTTTATGACAAAAAACAAACTAAATATCATTCAGGCATCTATCATAGTGCTCAACAAAGATCCTTCGGCAAGGATAGAAACTATTGCCGACAATGCCGGCGTGAGTAGGCGTACCCTACATCGGTATTTTAGTACCAGAGACGATTTACTAGCTGCCTGTGCTGCGTGGATCATGGATGAGGTACTCAATGATGTAACCAATGCCACCCAAACCCACAAACAACCACTGGAACGGCTCAAACAAATATTTAAAGATGACATTAGTAAAGGGCAATATTTTGAGTTTTGCCAGAAGTTTGTCGCCCACTTTGAAGACAAAGTCATTCAAGCAAAGTTTAACCAAATGACCCAACTCTTTCAGGGTGCGTTAGACCAGACTAAAGCGCAGGGAATCATTGATAAAGCACTGAGTAATGAATGGATAGAATACATGTGGATGGGCATAGTACATGGAGCTACCCGTGCTTTGGCAGAAGGAGCCGTGGCACCTAAAGCAGTACACGAGCTTGCCTGGAATACGTTTGCGCATGGATTAATAAATCAAACAGACAAATAATATATACAATGGATCATACAAAGATTTTAGAAGTAGCAGTTGTGGGTGGAGGCCCCGCCGGAATGAGCGCAGCCTTGGTTTTTGGCCGGGCAATGATTAGTACAGTCATTATCAACGAAGAGCAAGCCCGCAATATGGTTACTCAAGGTTCGCACGGTTTTCTAACCCGCGACGGGGTTCACCCATCTGAGCTTTTGCAAATAGCTAAAGATCAACTGGCTCAGTATACGCAAGTAAACTATGTCAAGGGTCGGGTAAGTGAGGTAAAACAGGAGGAAAAAATATTTATTATCAAGACCAGCCAAGGCGACATATTCAAGGCTAAACATATAGTATTTGCTACAGGCTACCAAGAAAATATCCAACAGGTAAACTTACCTGGTATAGAGTTGGTGTATGGCAAAACTGTGTACCCTTGCCCTTTTTGCGATGGTTGGGAACGACGCAATCAGCCATTGGCTTTGTTTGGTGAAGAGGCTTTTGTATTCGAATTTGCCAAAACCGTTAGCCACTGGACCAATGACTTAATAGTATTTACAAATGGTAAAAAAGTGCTATCTGAAGAACAAAAACAAGCCCTTAAACAAAACAAAGTAGGATTGGTAGAAGATAGCATAGAAAAACTGATTTCAACCAATGGGCAATTACAAGGGGTGCAACTTACACACGGACAAACTATTTCCCGTCAAGGAGGTTTTTTATTAAGCACTGGCGAAAAACAAGCTTGTGAGATTCCAGCACAACTAGGAGTAGAGACCAATGATGATGGCACTTATAAATCCAATGAGTGGGGTAAGTCTGAGATAGAAGGTATATATATCATAGGCGACGCTAAAAATGGCTTTGGGGGCATTGCAGCTTCAGTCGCTGAGGGTGCCAAGGTTGCCTCAATGATGATTCACGAAATTATTCACCAAAAGTGGGTTACAGTCTAACAAAAAATTGCGCAAAGCTGTAATGCCTTGCGCAATTTACCAGTAAAATATTTTTGATTTATGCTATCACTATACTTTAAACCCCATCACCAAAACATCGTCAAGTTGTTCATAGTCAGTACCTAACCAGTCAGAAAAAGCTTTTTCCATGTGTTCTTTTTGAGTATGCATAGGCAAATGATGGATAGACAACAGCAAATCTCTGAACTGACTCACCATATATTTTTTGCCTTCGCTGCCACCAAACTGGTCTTGAAAACCATCAGAAAATAAGTAAAAGCTTGTAGATTCGTCAGTATCTATGCTTATCTGATGGTTGGTAAAGCTTCGTTCGTCTTCACGTTGTTCTCCTCCTATAGAGTGCTTATCACCTTTAACCAAATGAAGCTTACCGCTTTGTATATATAATAAGGGGTTTTTAGCACCCGCAAAGTTTACCGTTTTTTGTGCGTGATCAATTGTCACAAGCGATATGTCCATGCCATCGCGATTACCAGTGGTTTCTTGTTTCAGCGACTGACGAATGTTTTTATGCAGTTTAAACAAAATTTCGTTGGGCTTGGTTACCCCTTGCTGTTTTACAATCTGATTTAAGTAAGCATCTCCTGCCATACTCATAAAAGCCCCTGGTACTCCATGCCCAGTACAATCTACTGCGGCAAGTACTGTTTTTTGCGTCTCATTTTCTCCGGTTTGGGTAAACCAATAAAAATCCCCGCTTACTTTATCTCTTGGCTTAAGCATGATCATAGATTCGGGCAAAGCCTTACGAATGGCTTCTTGCGAAGGCAACAATGCTTCTTGAATACGTTGCGCATACTCTATACTATCAGTAATGTTTTGGTAGGCAAACTCTAGTTTTTCGCTTTTTTCAGCAATTTGGTCGCGCTGTGCACTTATTTCGTGGTTTTGTGCCGTTATTTCGTGGTTTTGTTCTGCCAATACATTATGCGACTTGCGTTTGTCGTCATATCTTTTGTACATCAAGCCAGCAAGACTCAACATCAAAAACAATCCTCCTCCCAAAGCAGTATTAATTGCACGATTGCGTTGTTTGGTAATGTCAGCCTCTCGTCGGAGCGCGGCAAGTTCCTTTTCTTTTTTCTCAGCAGTATGTATAGATACTACTTTGTTCAAACGACGTTCGTAGTTTCGTGAGCTAAGGCTATCGCGTGCCCCTATGTATAGTTTATAATATTTAAAAGCAAGGTCAGTTTTGTTTAAACCTTCATGCGCTTGCGACAAGGTATTGTATACTTTCTGAAACTGATAAAAGACGCGTTTGTTAGGCATCATCTCTAAGCCTTTATTGCTATATTCAATTGATTTATTATACGTCTTTTTGTTTTTGTATACCGTGCCAATATTGATATAAGTATTGCCCACTCCAAAGGCAAAGTTTTTCTCAAAGTGCTCTTTAGACACTTTATAAGTCCTCATTATTTTTCGCCTTTTATCTTTTAGCTTATGCGCAGTTTCTACTGACTTAAACAAATACTCAAGGGCTTGGTCGTGTTTACCCAAGCTGTTCTGCACCATTCCTATGTTATTAAACAAGGTAGCCAACATTATTTGTTTTTCGCCTGCTTTTTCGAGCTTTAATGCTTCTGTATAATATTGCATTGATTGCTCGTATTGTTTTGAATCTGATGCCAATAAGCCTTTACTATTCAGAAATATTACAATGGCTGATGTATCTTTCAATTCACGGGCAAGTTTTAACCCTTCGATAGAGTACTTTTCATGCTTGCTTGTG